>JAEWQX010000159.1 GCA_023399035.1 Bacillota bacterium
GAGTAACACCATATTCAAGGGGTGGAGATGGAAAAGCATCCTTGGGGCCTATGCTTCGTGAATACATTATAAGTGAAGCAATGAATGCACTTGGAATCAAGACCACAAGAAGCCTTGCAGTGACTAAAACTGGAGAATCTGTAATAAGAGAAGAAATCCTTAAAGGTGCAGTACTCTCACGTATATCATCGAGCCATATACGTGTAGGAACATTCCAGTATGCTGCAAACTTTGGAAGCACTGATGATGTAAAAGCATTGGCTGATTATACATTGGAACGTCATTTTAAAAAAGATGGTTATGGAGATAATCCATATTTGTATTTATTAAAGGAAGTAATAAAAAGACAGGCAGAACTTATTGCACAGTGGCAGCTTGTTGGTTTTATCCATGGAGTTATGAATACTGATAATATGTCTATCTGCGGAGAAACCATAGACTATGGACCATGTGCATTTATGGATACATATAATCCTAACACTGTATTCAGTTCAATTGATAGAAATGGAAGATATGCTTATGGCAATCAGCCTAAGATTGGAGTATGGAATCTGGCGAGATTTGCAGAAACACTGCTTCCTCTATTAAATGAAGATTCAGATGAATGTGTAAAAATAGCAGAAAGTATATTAGGAGAATTTAATAAATTATATTTCAGCAACTGGTACAGCGGAATGAGGAAAAAGCTTGGATTATTTAATGAAGAAGAAAATGATAAGAATTTAATCAATGATCTTTTAAATATTATGAAAAATGAGCATGAAGATTATACTAATACTTTCTATTACCTTACAACAGGTCATGTGGAAAAATTAAAAATGTTTAAATCTGAGAAATTTAAGTCATGGCATAAATCATGGAAAGACAGATTAGAAAAACAAGATAATTCAAAAGAAGATGTAAGAAACCTTATGGAAAAGAGCAATCCAGCTTTAATACCTCGTAACCACAGGGTAGAGGAAGCATTGGAATCAGCAGTAAATGGAGATTATAGTGTATTTAACTCACTTTTAGATGCTCTGAAGAAGCCATATGATTATAGCAATGTAGATGAATATTATGTTAAACTCCCAGAAGGAGGAAACTGCCAATATAAGACTTATTGTGGAACATAAAAGAAATCAATAATAATTAATTTTTTATATATACAATTTAATACTGCATTAGGAATGGTGAAAGACAGTGAAAATTTATCAGTACTGTTTCTGCCTATAAGTTTGATAATCGTATTTGGGTCAATAGCAATATATATTAGGAAATCAATAAAAAATAATATAGATGAATAGAGGAACTGTTTCATAGATGATTGGAAAGTCATTTGTGAGATTAGTTCCTTTTTGCTTCTAAATTATTTATTAAATATGGCAAAAAAGAAGAATAATCAATAGTAAGTGTAGCAGAGCTATCAGGAATAATTTATAATATATACATTAAGAAACTATATTAATAATTGATGAAAATAAAATGTATAAGAAGCAGAGGGTAATTATGAAGAAATTAAGTGGCGGATGTACATTAGACTGCTTTGACTGCTGCAAGTTTAATGTTTATGTTGAAGATGATAAAGTGGTTAAAATAGAAGGAGATAAGGAACATCCTCATACAAAGGGATTTATATGCAGAAAGGGGCTTATGCATTTAAATCGTAATAATCACTCAAAGAGACAGTATAAGCCTCTTCTTAAAGTTGAGGGGAAGTGGCAGGAAATATCTTTTGAGCAGGCTTTGGATATAATGGCAGAAAAGCTTGAAAGTTATAGGAAAAACTATGGCTCTCAATCTGTTATGTATTATGAACAATATGGAAGCGGAAGTCTTTTAAAAAGCATTGGAGATTTATTTTTCAATTTCTTTGGAGGATGTTCAAAGCAAAAGGGAAGCCCATGCTGGAGTGCAGGAATTGCAGCACAGAAGCAGAATTTTGGAGATGTGAGAAGTCATTCCCTTGAGGATATGATGAATAGCAGTACTATTTTAGTATGGAGCAGAAACCCAGCTAATACTTCAGTACATACTATGCAGATGATTAAAAATGCACAGAAAAATGGAAGCTATGTAATAGTAATTGATCCTATTAAAACAGATACTGCAAAGCAGGCAGACTATTATGTTCCTGTAAAACCAGGAGGAGATGCTTTTTTAGCTCTTGCCATAGGAAAAAAAATCATTGAAAAGAATAAGTTTGATGCTGAATATATAGCACAGCATGTAAATGGATTTAAAGCGTACAGAGATTATGTTGCTAATCTAAACATGGATTATTTATGTGAAAGATCTGGTGTTACAGAAGAAACTGTTGATTTCATTACGGAAAAGTACACACAGCTTTATTCAACAATCATATTAGGATATGGAC
Source organism: Bacillota bacterium (assembly GCA_023399035.1). GTDB lineage: Bacteria > Bacillota > Clostridia > Clostridiales > Clostridiaceae > Clostridium. The sequence goes on from JAEWQX010000159.1 coordinate 2,357, forward strand.
TTCAGAAGTATTATCATGGAGGAAATACAGTATTTCTTATAGATGCACTGGCAGCTATAACTGGACAGATAGGAAAAAGAGGCGGAGGTGTAAATTATGCCAATAAAGTTTATCCATCTATTTTAAATACTGATCCATATGACAGTGAAAGCTATGCAGAAAACAGAATTTTTTATGTAAGCAGAATAAGCTCATTTATCAAAGAAAATAAAATAAAAATGGCTGTTATAACAAAGAGTAATCTGCTGAATCAGCTTCCTGATCTTAATTCTCTTGAAGATGCTTTAAAATCTATTGAATTTAAAGTATGTTTTGATCAGTTCTTAACAGATACAGCAGAAGTATGTGACTTGTTCATTCCAGCTACAACAGTTTTAGAAAGTGAAGATCTTCTTTTCAGTTCAATGACCAATCCTTATTTAACATACATTGAAAAGGCAGTAGAGCCAGAAAATGAACTTATGGATGAATATAATTTTTTTAGAGCATTAGCAGAAAAACTAGGTATGGAAAATTATCCATATGTGAGCAAGAAAGAATATCTTACAAAAGTAATAGAGCCTTTAAAGGAAATAGAGCCAAAGATTAGTCTTGACTACCTTAGAGACAATTATTTTACTATTCATGAAAGTATTGCATGGAGGGATCAAAAATTCATGACTTCATCTGGCAAATTTGAAATACTCTTTGATAAAGATATTTTAAAAGAAGTAGACAAAATAGATTATAATAAAGAGAAATATAAGGAAAATAATAATACTTTCAGAATTCTGACTACTCACAGCAGAGAATCTCTATTCAGCCAGCATTACATGGATAAAGAAGAAAAAGCTGATGCTTATATCAACAGCAGTATGGCAGAAAAGTGCGGATTTAATGATGGAGAGCATATTTATATTGAGTCTTCAAAAGGAAAAATACAAGTCAAGCTTAAGATTGATGACAGTATAGGTGATGATATTGTCATGATGTATGCCGGCTGGTGGAAAAAGCATGGCAATCCTAATATGATAATAGATTCAGGAATATCTGATATTGGAGGACAGGTTACTTATAATGAAACTTTCGTAAGACTTATTAAAACAGATTTTTAAATAAGGTTAAATTATGATTACATAATTTTATTTGAAAAAACAATAGAAATGGAAATTTTTATGCCTCGAACACTTTAATTAATATATGACTTAAAAACATATTAATATTAAAACAATATATGGAATATATATGTCTGAAATTTAAAATAATAGACAATAAATATGTCCATCAACTGTTTGATGTAAAAACTCAAAGGATTCCTTTGATTTGTCGAACGAAAAATAAAAAATCTATCATAAAATGTAGAAATGTGGTATAAAATATGGTAATATTATTTTGAACAAGAGATAAGTCTTTATAAATAAGTTTATCAACAAAAGATAAATTTTATAGCGCTGTAAAGAAGGACAAACAAAAGAAAAATCCTTAGTTTGAAGAATAAACAAAAGATAAGAATTACAGATAAATTTTAAAGCTAAAAAACAAAAGAAGAATTTTATAAGCAGATTTAAAAGAAGAGTAAACAAAAGAAGAATTACATAAATAAGATACGAAACAAAAGATAAATTTATAAAGACTTTGTCATAGAAATATGCAGATGATAACTATCAGAGCATAAAATTATGACAGATCACTTATAAACTCTCAAAATCCCTATTTTTATAGCAGCAGATGTATTTCCGCAATACATCTGCTGTTTTTTGTTGTAGAGAAAACTGTAGAATCATTAATAATAATTTCTTAAAAAACATATCTTGATCATCAATAATCCAAATGAATTCTATTAATTGGCACATTTTACATTGACTTAACAAGATGAATACATAACCTTAATATTAATCATGTAAAATAAAATCTGTCAGACAGGTTGAATTTTACATTAATTATAAGAAAAATTAAGGTGGTGTTAAGATCAACAAAAATAAATAGAACTGTAATCAAGGGAGAAGGTGAATTATGAAAAGCATTATCAAAAAGACAAAAATAATTAATATTTTAAAAGGATTAGGTTTATTAGTTTTATTATCATGGACATTATTTCCAATATATTGGATGATATCATTGTCTGTCAGAGGAAATGAAGAATTCAGTGGTGCATTATCAATCATTCCTAAGTCAGTAACTTTGGAAAATTTAATTGAGTTATTTGAAAAGAAGAACTTTATGACAGCCGTCAATAACAGCATGGAAGTTACAGTGATTTCATTGATATTTTCATTAGCTTTTGGTTTCTGCTGTGCTTATATTTTAGCAAGACAGAGATTTAAGTTTAAAATCAAAGGTTTCATGCTATTATGGGTACTGCTAATAAGAATACTTCCACCTATAGCATTTGCACTTCCTCTATATATCATGATGAACAGAATGGGTATATTAAACAGCAAAATACCGATTATCTTATCTCATATTCTTATCAATATACCATTTATAATATGGTTCATGATCAGTTTTTTTCAAAATCTGCCAGAAGAGCTTGAAGAAAGTGCTGAAGTTGATGGCGCAACAGAATTTCAGATCTTTATTAAAATAGTTCTCCCATTAGTGCTGCCAGGAATTGCAGCCATAACAATTTTATCTTTTATGACATCATGGAATGAATATCTGTATGGTGCTATATTTGTTCAGAATCCATCTAATTTTACAATTCCATTGAGTCTTGCAACATTAAATAGTGAACAGGAGCTTGCACAATGGGGAAGTATTGCAGCTGGTGGTATTGTATCACTCATTCCAATAGCACTATTTGTGGGATTTGCTCAGAACTTCCTTCTTCAAGGATTGTCTAGTGGGGCAGTTAAAGAATAAAAACTTATAAATTTAAAATATTATACATAATATTAGGAGGGTTAAATAAATGAAAAGAAAATTAGCAATGATATTAACAGGTGTATGCTTTTATCTACATTAGCAGGATGTGGCAGTGCAGGTCAGGATGTAGATGCATCAAATTCTTCGGGTTCTGAGCCAGCAAAATTAGTTGTAGCAGCAAGAGGAGGCTCTCATGTTGATGTAATAAATTCTGTAAAGGAAAAATTTGAACAGGAAAATAACGTTACTATAGAAGTTTTAGGATTGGAATCAGCAGATTTGAAGCAGAAGGTTTCTCTTGATGCAGTAAATAAAGAAGGAGCATATGACCTTACTATGGTTGAT
>JAEWQX010000027.1 GCA_023399035.1 Bacillota bacterium
ACAGGATGCTAGACGAAACAAGCGAAGGACGTAGACTTTTAGATGCAGGATATCATATTCCATTAGAGGGAATTTTTGATATATGTCCTCTTCTTGATAAGATAGATAAAGGAGGAGTACTTGAACCTTCAGAACTTACTAATGTTTATGATTTCTTGAGAGGATGCAGAAAAATCAAGGCATTTATAAAAGATAAGGAAGTATATGCAGAGACACTAAGTGCATACGGAGAAAATATAACTGAGCTTAAATATATTGAAGAAGAAATTGAAAATTCAATAAGGGGAAGTATAATTGATTCAAATGCTACTAAAGAGCTTAAGAAGATACGAAAGCAGATGAGCATATGTGAAGAAAAGATTAAGGAAAAGCTTGAAAAGTTCATAAAGAATCCATCAAATAGAGAATATCTTCAGGAACATTTTGTAAGTCAGCGCAATGGAAGATATACAATTCCTATAAAGGCAGCATATAAGAATCATGTAGATGGAACCATTGTTGAAGTTTCATCAAAAGGGAATACTGTATTTGTAGAACCAAATGTAATTTCAAAATATACGGTTGAACTTGTAGGTCTTACTGCAGAAGAAAGTGTAGAAGAATATAAGATTTTATCTACAATAAGTGAAATGATATATGAGAAAATACAGGAATTGAAAGTCAATATTGAAGTTATTTCAGAGTATGATATGATACTTGCAAAAGCAAAATATAGCAGAGATACGCATGGAATCAAGCCAAAGATAAATGACAGGGGATATATAAAGATCATCATAATGATCCTGAAGTAGGAGGCTGGCCTGCTTCAGGATTTTAGTATGCAGAATAATTTTTATTTATGTAGTATGATAGATACTACGGTTTGAGTAATAGATGCTATAGGTTTGAATTGTAGGGAGTTCAGGGTAATAGTATTTGGAGTATCTATAAAGTTATTTTGAATATAGTTTTAGTTTCAATTGAAATTTTTAGTTTACTTAAGCTGTATATAATTTAAGTTTTATTTGTCAAAGTATGATAAGATCAAATGGATAATGGTGTTTCCTTGTATGGAATAATATGTAACAAAATGTTATAATAATGTAAAAATAATATGAAAAGGGAGAATGATTTGTTGAGAGAGGCTGAAATAAAATATGGAAGGAATAACTTATGAGTGGGAAAATTGATTTAGAGAAGCATAATGATGCTTATGAAGAAAGTAAAATTGTAGGTGACGTTAATTTTAATAAGCAGGAAGCTTATTTAAGGGATTCGTTTAAAAAGAGAGATGATAGGGGGATTGTTTTGGCAGCAATTATAGTATCTATTTTGCTGTGCATAACTGCAGTAATACTATTTTTCCATGCTTTTTATTATAAAGATAATAATAAATCATATGTGAAAAATAGTGAAAGTACTGTTTATGATGAAACTGAAGTCAATTATGATAGCATAAAATATGAAGAATTGACATCTGAAGAATTAGAAATTAAAGATACAGCAGTACATTTTCTTGATGCAGTGAGAAAAATGGATTTTGACGAATCCTACAAATATACTGAAGATAATGAATGCAGCATGGATTTTATAAGTGATGAAATAAAAAAAGAAGATACATCCATAGTCCAGTACAATACATTCTTTAAAAAGATGATGGATTATGATTATACGATTAATAAAGTTGTAAATAATGGAGACAAGGCAACAGTAAAAGTAGTAATAAAGACATATAACTTTACAACTGCTGTAATGGATGCAAGACTTCATATAAGTGATGCTCAGATAGCATATTCATTTAAAAATAAAAATGTAAGTGATAGGAAGAAGAAAGAAATTGCTCAAGAGGAGCTTGAAAAAATTCTAAATGGAATGGATAGAAAACTTAAGATTCCAGTGGAAGTAGAACTTATAAAATCTAAAGATGGTTGGAAGATAACATCAGATAGTATAGATAATAAAATAAAACCAGCTGTAATGAAAAACTTATACGATTCAATAGATGCATATTGTGAGTTTTATAAGGCACTTAACAATAATGAAATTAAGAATGGGGAAATATCCTTAGATTCATTCATTAAATACCTTGAGGGCAGAGGAATTCATTATGATGAAAATAGTGATAAGTCACCTTTTAAATAAAAAGTAAAAAAGGTAATCATATATTTTTATGTTAAGTCTTTTAAAGCAATATTATTTATTTTAGAATACAGAATATAAAAATATACAGTATAAAAAATTAATACATTTTCTATGTATATTTTAAGAATGATTAGATATTGAAGTTTATGGTGAACGTATTTATTATATGAAATATAGATTACTGAATAATATACAAAAGTGGGGATGTAAATGAATTTCAAGGCAAAATTAATAAATACTGCATATGAAATCTCAACAATTATAAGCTTTGCTTTTACCCTAGATTTTATTATTATATGCAGAAATATGAATTTTACTAATCAGATGATGCTAGTTTTATGGCTTTCAATAACCGCAACAGGAGTATTGAGGATAACGCTTAACAGAATTTTCTTAAATAGAACAAAGGAGCCTCTATTTGAAAAAGCTCTTGTTGAAATTAAAGAAAACTTTAGCGGAAACCAATATGCACCATTTATATACATGCTTCTGGGAGTAATTATATTGTGTATAAGAATAGCAATACCGTTTATAATTGCATTATAAAGATAAAATTAGGTGGTAAACATTATAAAGCAGCTGTAACTTTGTGGAAACATGAAGTTGCAGCTGTTTTTGTATTTCTGTATTATGAGTTTAATCTTTCTATATAAATATATTGTATTAGCTTGTTTTCATTTTGCTCATGTCTATAAAAAACGGAATATTAGGAGGATATAATGTAAATATTGTAAATAGCAATATTATGAATACAAAAATACATAAGACTATGGTAGGATCATAGCCCTTTGAATATCTATAAAAATGTAACCCAATAAGCTGCCCACAAAAAACAGATATAAGCAGTATAAGTATGTCTATAATTAATGATTCTATACCCAATGCACCAGTGTAGAGATAAAAGATTCCTGGAATCAATATAATATTTGTCAATAAAGAAGCAAGGGCACCAGCAAACCATTTTTCTCCTGAAATGCCGTCTTTGCAGCCCTTAATAAAGTAATAAAGTGTCCACCAGCATATTATTGGAAGTATGATCATTTTAATATGCTGGAATATGCTTTCATTTACTGGAGATATAAGTCCTACGATAATGTTTTTACCTGTTAGCTCATAAATGAAGTGAAAAACTGAACCAATTATGAAAAGTAATGGTATTCCAAGTAAGGTCCACTTTTCAGCTGAAGATAATTGTCTGATTTTCATAATAGCTCCTATATTAATTAATATATTAAATTATATGAAGAATATTTAAATTTAATTAAGATTCAATGATGATTTTAATAGGATTCCAAATTTTGATTTTTGCCTAATTTTTTATATGAATTTGGCATATTGTGTCATATATTATCTAAGAATATTTGTAGCAATCTGCAAAAAATTAAATAATCTAATAGGAGAAGCAATTTTATCAAAAGGAGAGACGATGATAAAAGAAGCTGTTGAATGTATTGATTTAGGGACAGAGTACTGCCCTTGCAAGCTTGCAGAATATGGACAGTGCCTTATCTGTTCGCAGTGTCAAGGAGAATGTTTCTGTGACTGTCTTAAT
>JAEWQX010000097.1 GCA_023399035.1 Bacillota bacterium
AGCAGCAGTAAAGATGATTCCAGATACATACACTGCAATAAACGAAGATGATGCTAAGAAGTTCCAAAAGATGTTAGACTTACTTGATGATGATGATGATGTTCAAGAAGTTTACCACAACGCTGAATTCCCAGAAGGTTGGGAAGAATAGGATATACTTTCTGGATATTTAATATTTTAATATGATATAAACTGGATAATAAGCTCCAAGTATCAGTAGAGAAGTTTAGTGATACCTGGAGCTTTATTTTTATAATCATAATTCTCATGCTGATAGCAACAAATCTAAAATGAATGAATTCATGACTTTAACTAAAACCAACTATTTACTAGTTGATTCATGGTACACTTCCGAAATAACTATTTGGTAAAAATAGTTTCTTTTGCACATGAATGTGTAGATAATGGGACTGATTTAGAGTCTACTATTTCTAAATTAGGACTAATAGCTCAGATTTTTCCTGTTTACTACATAAGTCTAATAATTTAAAATGAAATTGTGTAGATATATATAACAATAAAATTAAAAATGTATAATTAACCTAAAAAGGTGTTGATATTGAAAATAAATGTAAGTAAAATATTATTATAAGAATTAATAATTTTACTGATTTTTACAAATTTACAATTAGATTGATGTGCTTAATGAGTAAACATAATATCTATCATGTCAAAAGTTATATCGAGGTAGGTGAAGCAATGGATTTTTTATTTGTAGGTATTATAGGACTTGTTATAGGAAGTTTCCTTAATGTATGTATTTACAGGATACCAAGAGAAGAATCTATTTCATATCCGCCATCACATTGCGGGAGCTGCAATCATAGGCTTGGAGTATTAGATTTAGTACCATTATTAAGCTATATATGCTTAAGGGGAAGGTGCAGGTACTGTGGAGATAAAATTTCTTTAAGATATCCGATTATTGAATCTTTAAACTGTATTTTATATCTGCTTGTATATGCTAAATATGGACTAACTATCTATACAATTAAATTCTGTATTTTAACGTCATTATTAATTGTAATAGGGATGATTGATTTTAAGACACAGGATGTGTATACGTCAACAACTTTATTTGGGCTAATTGTAGGAGTAATATTTATAGGAATACAGTATTTTATATATAAAGAAGGCATAGCTCACTTGTTTATTGGCGGATTAGCAGGTGCATTATTAATAGGAATAATTGTTTATTTGACAAGGGGAATGGGCGAAGGTGATATAGAAATAGCAGGAATCTGTGGGGTGTTCTTAGGTCTGAAGGGAATACTGCTGGCATTATTTTTAGCAATAATATCAGGTGGAATAGTAGGCGTGTTTATACTTGCTCTGAAATTAAAAAAGGCTAAGGATAAAATAGCTTTTGGTCCATTTATAGCAATTGGAACAATAATATCAATGTTGTATGGAAATGCAATAATTAATTGGTATCTTAATTTGTTATTTTAATGAGTAATGAGAAGAGTGATAAATTTACACTAAATGATAATTATTTAAAGATAATAAAGAGGGGTAGGCTTAGCTTATTATGGCAATTGAAAAGAGGAGATTAGGTAATATTCTTGTTAATGCTGGAAAGATAACTAGCTTTCAGTTGCAGGAAGCACTGAAAGCTCAAAAATCGCTTGGAAAGAAGCTTGGTGAGATTCTTGTTGATGAAAAGATAATTACAGAAGATGAGATAATTGAAGCAATTGAGCAGCAGACAGGAATTAAAAAGGTTGATTTAAACACGACACAATTTGATAGAAAAGCAATAACATTGATTCCAGAAAATCTATGCAGAAAATATATGCTTATACCATTTGGATTTGATGATAATAAAATTAAAGTTGCACTTTCTGATCCATTAAATATATTTGCAATAGATGACGTTATAATTTCTACTGGATTTGAAATAGAATCATTCATTTCTAGAAAAAATGATATAAAAAAGTTTATAGGATTATATTATAGCAGTCAGCAGGTAAATAATGCAGCAATTCAACTTTCAAAAGAAAGTGTAAAGAATATTAAAAGTGAGAAAAATACTTCAGATAATTTGACAGAAACTAATAATGCACCAGCAGTAAAAATGGTTGATTATATGTTTAAAAATGCAATTGAAATGAAAACATCTGATATTCATATAGAACCATTTGAAAATGAAATCAGAATAAGATATAGAGTTGATGGAAAGCTTCAGACAGTTAATCGGTTATCTATAGACAGTCTAGGACCTTTAGTTACAAGAATAAAGATACTTGCAAATCTTAACATAGCAGAAAAGAGAATTCCACAAGATGGAAGAATTATGTATAGTATAGAAGGCAAAGAAGTTGATCTAAGAGTATCTATACTTCCAGTTGTGTATGGTGAAAAGATTGTAATTAGAATTTTAAATACTTCGAGTATTAATCTTACCAAGAAAAATTTGGGGTTAAGTGATGAAAATATAAAAAAGCTAGACAGAATAGTAGCAAATCCATATGGAATAATTCTTGTTACAGGACCTACTGGAAGTGGTAAATCTACAAGCCTTTATACCATATTGAGTGAACTTAATAGAAGTGATGTAAACATTGTAACTGTAGAAGATCCAGTGGAATATACGATGGATGGCATAAGTCAGGTTAGTGTAAATGAAAAAGCAGGTCTTACTTTTGCAAGTGGTCTTAGAAGTATA
>JAEWQX010000128.1 GCA_023399035.1 Bacillota bacterium
GCAGGCAGCATGTTGAAGTTTGCAGCCATTGGTGTTAAAAGTGTTCCACAGAAACCAGCTGTAAGCGCAAGAGCTGAACAGATCACAGGATCTCCGCCTTGTGCAAATACAAAGGGTACACCTATACCAACAGTTATAACTGAAAATGCTGCAAATCCATTACCCATGATTGCTGTGAATAATGCCATACCGATGCAGTAAGCAATAACTCCAGCTAAAGCATTTCCTTGAGGAATAAGTCCTGAAATCATGTTAGAAATTACATCTCCAACTCCTGCTGCAGTAAATAATGCACCTAAGGAAGCAAGTAATTGTGGAAGTATTGAAAATACACCAACTGACTGGAACATTCTGTTGCTGTCTTCCACGTATTGAGCTGGAGTAGCCTTTGTAAGTATGAATGTTAATAGTAATGCAATAGTAGAAGAAATACCGATGGCAACTGTACCTGATAAATCAGTGAATGTTGCAATAAGCATTGCTATGATGGCAATTGCAAGTGATGGAATAAAGATTTTAATTCCAAGCTTTTCTGCCTTTAATTGTGTAAATGTATTATCAAGCTGTTTTAGTGTGCCCATATTAATCTGCTTGAATGCTGATAAAAATGCAATGACGATTATAAGACATCCAACGATTACTGGTGGTATTAATTTACCAAATATGAATATGGCAGAAATTATTCCCCAGAATAATGCAGTACCAATTCTTGTTTTGTGATTCTTATCTTTTAATGTAAATATCATTGTAGAAGCCATGTAAAGACCTATTAATGTATAGAAAATTTCTAACAATATATTTGAAATTTGTTTTATATCCATTATTTTATCCTCCGTTACTTTTTTCCTTCATTTTATTTTGTGTTTGAGCTATATTTTCTTTTTAAGCTTCTGTCAAGCATATAATTTCGTATAATGCATAAAATAAAAGCAGCAATAGCAACAGGGATAGAAGCTTGTGCAATTTTAAGCGCATCGGCACTTATTCCTAAGGTTTCTAAAGTACTTACGATTAATAATACACCTGAATTAGCCATGAATACATTTTGACCGAAGAAGTTACCAATGTTGTCTGCAGCAGCAGAAAATCCTTTGATTCTATCTATATCTTTTTCTTCAAGTTCACCATATTTTGCAATAGAAGCACCTTCAGCCATAGGCTGTATTAATGGTCTTACGAATTGCGGATGACCTCCAAGAGTAACTCCCATAGCAATAGTAGCTTCTCTTACGAAAGTATATCCGCTAAGTAATATACCAGTAGATAAGCTGCTTGCTTTCTTTATAAGCATGATAGCCTTAGCCTTTAATCCATATCTTTCTCACATTCCTATTACAGGCAGTGTAAGCATGAATAAACAAGTTGTACGGTTGTTTACAAATGAAGTTCCAAGTGTTGTAAGTATTTCTGTTATGCTCATATGAGAAACAAGACCAGTTATAACTCCAGCAGATACAACTACAGCTATAGTGTCCAATTTTAATATGAATCCAATTATAATTACTAAAATACCTATTAATGACATAAAATACATCCTTTCTTTTTTGTTATGTTTATATTTTTTATAATTATACATTATTCTTAGATAAAACTTCATATAATTTTCAAATAAAAACGAATACTATTAAATAAAAGGTAAAAAAATAAATGTATTTTCGACAAATAGATATCTAAATGAGTTATTATTTCCAATAAAGTTAATGTATATTATACAAATTTGGATAAGTTATAGAAAAGATATACATGAATAACAGGTATACTTACCAAAATAAAAAAGTCCTGAAATCTTACAGGACTTTTTTATATACAATTTATAAGGTTATTTATAAAATTGTTTAACTATAGTTAAGCTTATATCAATAAAGCTGTATCTTTGAATAAATGAATAATATTACACCTTTAGTTATGCCATTCATTGCAGGTTTGAGAACCTTTGAAAGGAAAGGTTTTCACTTTTGATCCGGATGAAAGTTCATATGAATAATAAGGAGCATCTGTTCCATTTATTACATAAACTTTTTTGCTGTTCATACCAACATAGTAAATTGAATTAGCAGCTATAAAAAGGTCGCTGTAGTCATAAGTCAATGAAAATACATAACATGGCTCATCTATAATGTCATAAAATGCATGTATATTCATTTTATCTATTTTCCTGTCATAATTTAGGGATGCGTTCTTTTTTGAAGATAAAAATGAATTGATATAAGCCCCATCAGCAGCCATGAGAATGTTCCTGGCTTCATTTATACTGAAATTGTTGTTTTGTACAACCGTACTATTTTGTACAGAAGTACTATTTTGAATAGAAGCAGAATTGCCAGCTGAAGGCGAGTCGTTTTTATTATTATCTTCATTCACTGAATCATCAGTAATGTCTGTATCTGCTTTTGGAATAGCTTGTACTTTTAATGGATATGAAGATACTGTGCATATTACTGCACTTAAAATCATTAAAGTTGTCAAAACATTTTTTCTCATAATTTATCCTCCATAGACTTTAGTTTTAATAATATAAATCAGACTAATTAAGATCCTCAATCATACGTAGTGAATTATAAGTAATCTGAATTTTATAAGGAATATATTTTGCAATTCATAAATCATATTTTAAATTGTGTCTTAAACTATGATTTATGAATTTTATAAGAATGTTTTATTATTTAAATTATAACATTTTATACCAGAATATAACATTAAACTTTAGTAAATTATTGAGTAATGAAGAAATAAATTTCAGTAAAGCCTGCAGTTTATGAATTTTCAAGAAGCTTTGCAAGATATACAGATTTCATCTGTCTGCTTGCCATGAGTTTGTGCACTGGTGACAGCTTTAAGATAGCAGCAAGGATGGCAGCCATTGCTTTGTGGCTTTTATGTGCCTGATTATCAAATATAAGGTTTTGAAGCTGTCCTTTTTCGATTGCAGTTATTACAACTCTATGTACTGTAGTTACAGGTGTAATCACGCTTTCTTTTCTTCTTTCAACTCTTATTGCACCCACAGGGCAGTTTTTAACACATACTCCACATCCAAGGCATAATTTTTCATCTACGTGTGCATGTCTTTTAGCTTTATGAGCAGGTTTTGTTTGAGTGAAGTTCATATTGCTTTCATTACTGCCAGTGTGGTTTGAGCTGGTTTCAAAGTCTGCCATATGTACATTTTCTAAAGATTTATTTATGTCAGATATGTCAGAATCAGATTTTACAGTTATTGCTTCCATTGGACACACATTTGTGCACTTTCCGCAGCCTATACATTTTTCAGTATCAATAACGGGAATATAGCTTGTTGTATTTACAGGAACGAGGAGGCCGAATTTTTTTGCAGATACAAATGCTTCACAGTGGCACTTGCAACAGTTGCACATAAAGTTTGGCTGTTTCTGTACATTTTCACCGCATTGGACAAGATTGTAGTCATAACACATATTAAGGATATCAAGAGCTTCAGAAGCATCTATCTTCCTTGCATAATTATGTTTTGTAAGAGTATATGCTGTTGTATCGAAGCTTAAGCATGTTTCCATAGGAGCATAGCAGTCATCACCTAAATGGTGGGCTTTGTGTCTGCAGTAACACGAGCTTACGCCTATGTGTTTTGCACTTTTTATGATATGGCTTGCTTTTTCATAATCAAGAATGTCAATACTATTATCATTATCAAGTACACGTTCCTGCACAAAAGCACGACCCATTTTTGTTTCGCTTCCCCAGAAAAGTTCCTTCATAAAGTCGCCTTCAACATTTAAATACTGATGGAACAGCTGACTTAAAACTTTCTGGTCAAGATTGCCTCCAGTTCTCATGAGAGCAAATTCAAAGAAGCCCGCCATAGGAGGAGCCATAAGAAATTTCTTTTCATTATCTTTATCACATTCAAGATCCAGTATAAGAGCCTTTGAAGCGAGGGTATCAAGAATTTTTTCAGCTTCAGCTTCACTCATTTTCCATATTATAGATGCGGTCTTTACGTTAAAAGATTTTATTGGAAGCATTGCAACGAGTTCAGCTTCTCTTTCAGTAAACATCATTGAAAGTATCTTATAAAGTGTTTCCGATGGAGGAGCTCCCTGTGGAAATTTGTTAAGTCTTTCTTCAAGACTTTTATAAGCATCTTTGCCAACTATATGTGACATATTTTCACCTCATTATTTATTTAAAACTTTAAATTTTATATTATTATAGATAATCTCAATATATAATACCATATAATGCTTTATATATAAATAATTACTAACATATAATTAAGGTTAACGATAATGTTTTTATGAAAATTAAAATGCAGATAATCTATTTATATAATGTTGGACAATCCCGTCATAAATATTATATGAAAGTGGGAAGCTAAGGGCTGTCAGGGGATTAAAGTTTTGATTATTTATAATTATCTACGATGAACAATTAAAACTGGATAATAATATAAAAATGAATAAATATTGACAATAATGTATAAAAATTATATCATATTTTAGAAATATAATTTACGGGGGGAAAATAATGAAAAACTTAAAAAAAGTATTATCAGTTGTCATTACTGCTGCAATGATGTCAGTAATGATGTTAGGATGCGGGGGTCCAAAGACTACACCA
>JAEWQX010000168.1 GCA_023399035.1 Bacillota bacterium
GTATACCATAGGTTAAATTACTGCCTAGAATTTTACCAATTATAATCGATAAAAGAGCTAATAATAGTGAGCCTGCTATTCCTATATGGAAGTATAGTCTCATGGAAATGGAAAGTATTTTTCTTGAATTTTTTCTTCCTTTTAAAGCGCTAAATTCAGCTACAACTTTTGCAACTGCAGGCTGTGAGCCGACTGTTGTTAAAGCATAGACAAATAAAAAAACCTCTAATACTTGACAATACATACCATAACCTATATCACCCAAAATAGCTTTTAGTACAGGTGTATATAAGATTGATATTACTTTACTTAATATTCCAGCTATTGAAAGAGCTAATGCGCCTTTAGCTAGTGATGATCTATTTTTCATCTTGCCTCCTATTAGTTTTTACTTTTTATATTTGCTGAATTATTAAATAATTACTTTACAAATATTAAGAAGTGAAAAAGTATTATTAAAATTCAGTTTGTTTATATAATTTATTAATATATTTGATTTTATAAAAACTAATTATTATAAAAAATATTTAATTAAATTGATAACATACATATATTATCAATTAATGGACTGAAATACAAATAAAATTAAATATTGTAAAAATATTCATTATAAGTAAAAATAAAATATTTAATTATTTATGTTACCATTTGTTTTTGGTAGTCACTAACAGACAATAACATATGTCTACTTAAACTTATTAATATTAACCATAAATATAAAAGTAGACACATAGACACTAATAAAAAAATAAATAATATTAATATAGCACAATAATTTTTACACCACTTTTTACACCGTATCTACCAAGAAAGCATAACACCAAAAGAACTCGGATAAGATACAAATGACACTATAACACGCTTATAGCTAATAAGGGAAATACGGAAAACTAAATAGGGCAAATCCAGAAGTCGCGGGTTCGAATCCCGCTGGGTGTATTTAAATGAGGTAATACCAATGGTTACAGAGATGTGGCTGTTGGTATTTTTATTTTTTACACCGTATTAAATCGTAGATTATTATTTGTAAGGTTTTTAAATAAGATTCCAATAGACAAAATAAATGCTAACTTTTATAGAGAGCAGATTAAACCAAACTTTGATTATGTATTTTCATATTTTATATATAGAGCAATAGAGAATATAAATAAAGAGTTTATCATTCCAAAATGTATAATAGATGATACAGCTCAAAATGTAAAAGAGATGGATTCACTACTGAAATTCTCTATGGAATACATAAAAGCAATAGAAGGATTTTCAGCAGATTGTGATGAAGTAGAAAAATTATATATTAAATTATGTAATGAAGAAGATTTAGAAAATATAATTCCAAAAGATATACTTGGAACACCAAAAGGATATAACTTCTTAGTTAATAGATTAAAAGATTATAACGGATATGAAAACATAACTAGAAAGAGAGTATCTAATGGTAGATATGCAAAGAAGTATATTATTGAAGGAATCGCACTTTTAGATTTAGAAGGACAACAAGAAATATTTAATTAGTGATTATGAATAGGAGAGATACAAATGAAAAAAGATTTTATAAACTGGCTAAAAGAAAATAGACAATACCCAAGAGCAAGAAGGTTATTATCATTTATAAGAAGAAATGAAATTGAAGGATTAGAAGGTAAAAGAGGATATGAATCAATATATTATGCTTTAGATATGGGTGGAGCAGATAGAAAAATTATTAATGACTTTGAACATATGCATGAAGAATATGTAACATCATAATTTAATAAAGAAAGAGATATGTATTTAAATGAATATTAGACAATCTATAATGATTATAAAATTATATAAAAAAATAGCATTTCACAAGGAAACACTATATGTAGCAATATAAGTTTAAAGCCTTATGAATGTTATGTCAATATTATAATTACATAGCTATTTGAATTTAAGAAAGATTTATATATCTGAATCATTTATTAGTGGATCATTAACTAAAGAGTTTAATGAGATATTAATTTATGGTTCAGATTTTTTATTTGAAATTATTTATGGTATTAGTGAATTGCAAAACTAAAAGAAAGGAAATGATAAATATTATCATTTAAATACTTAAATAAAAAAGAGCATAACAAATAAAGCTATAAAAATCTTAAATTTTTAAGCTACTAATTTTTTTATTGAAAGCAAGTGTTTTGTTTGCTTTAAAGAATTTGAGATCAATAAAGTAATTTGTTGAGTAATTGCAGAAATAACTAATTCTGATTTTAAAGAT
Source organism: Bacillota bacterium (assembly GCA_023399035.1). Lineage (GTDB taxonomy): Bacteria > Bacillota > Clostridia > Clostridiales > Clostridiaceae > Clostridium. The sequence continues at coordinate 2,240 of JAEWQX010000168.1, forward strand.
GTAGTATTGTGAAGCTTAGTATAATTTAAAGCCATAGGAAATTTAATCATAAAATTAGTTCTTTCAATTATAGTTCTGATTTTATATAAAGTATTCCATAATTCAGAGTTCCTTGGAACGGCGGTATTCATTCTAAAATCATTATGTATTGGAATTTGGCATACTCGACCGCAACGCGATGTAGTACATGGATTATCACAAGATAGAATATATGTAGTTTTTCCATCAATTCTAGTTTTTTTAGATTTAGGACATATCCATTTTATTCTGTCAGCTCTATTTTTCTCACGTGTTACTCCATCAAATTTCATAGGTAACGTTGAGTCATTTGGGCATGTTGGAATTCCATCTTCATTAAAGCCTGGTTCGGGTAATGAAGGAGCTCGCCTTAAAGGAATAATAGGTTTTATATTATGGTCAGCATAAAGATATTTATAGTTATCGACAGCATCAAAACCAGCGTCTCCAAGAAAATACTCATACTTGAAATCATGTTTGTTGAAAAACTTATCAAGAGTTGGAATTAATGATTTTGCATCATATTCGTCTTTGGCTTCGCTTGCGGTAGCTGAGTTTGAAATATCTAAAGTTGATTTATCAAAGAAGTCAAAATCTCTAATTATTCCAAGTCCATTAGTTACTATAGCAGTTTTTAAAGCATAGCAGTAATGGCCGTTTATGTATGAAAGTTTAATTTCAGGATTTGCATACGATTCTTTTGGCATTTTACTACAAGTGTATGAATGTGCATTGAAATCTGGATTTGATTTTTGTAATTTTTTAGATTGCCTTAGAAGATTATCAAATAATTTAGGATTATTTTCTTTGACGTAGGCTTCAATGCCTGTAGTATCAACAATTAGAATGTCAGACAGTTCCGAATTAATTTCACGACAAATAGGTTCTGTTAATTCAACAAGTGAATGAAAAAAGATTTCTAAATCTTTCTCAAAAGAGATTTTGAATCTTGAAAATTGAGATGCATTTGGCACTGATTTGAAATCACAGAGATTTCGTAATTCAGAGCTTAAATTTAAAATTGTTATAAAAAGTGAAGTATCAGCAATTGAAAGTATTGATTTAATAATTAAAGCTGAAAGCATAGACGTTAATGAATACTGTCGTGGACGACCACTATTAGAATAATAGTGATTAAAAAAGCTTTGAGGTATTAATGAACTCAAATCAATATGCTGTTCAAATAATTTAATTAATTTGGGTTTATCTGACTGAAAATACTCATCAATATCTGAGTATATATC
>JAEWQX010000182.1 GCA_023399035.1 Bacillota bacterium
TATTTAAAGAAAAATGTACAGTTTTAAATGGAACATTAGCCTGGGATGTAGGTGGAAATTATAATGAAAGTACTTGTTTGGATATTGATCCATTTGAAATATATGAAAATTGTCCTGAAGCAGATGACGTGGAATAGAAGATTAAAAAATGCCCTGATTAAGAAATGAACTTAGTCAGGGCTTTTTTTAACAATTAACAATTTACAATTAACAATTTACAATTAGTAATTGATATATAATGGTTATTCTTTTCATTTAATTATATCTTTTGAATCAACGACATGATTTGAATTAATAATATTTTTATTTTTTAAAACAAGTTTTTCATTGTTTTTAAATCCTTTAAATGCTGTTTTGAACAATATGGAAATATCCATCAATATACTCCAGTTCTCAATATAATGTATATCAAATTCAATTCTTTTCTTTATAGAAGTATCTCCTCTATAGCCATTTATCTGAGCTAGTCCAGTTATTCCTGGCTTAACCTGATGCTTTACCATGTAAAGTGGAATTTCATCTTTAAACTCATCTACAAAATGAGGAAGTTCAGGTCTTGGACCTACAAGGCTCATATCTCCTTTTAGAACATTAAAAAACTGTGGAAGCTCATCTATTGAAAATTTACGTATAAATGAACCAAACCTTGTTTTTCTAGGGTCATTGTTTGTGCTCCAGCCCGTTGTTTCCTCTGAATTTACTCGCATTGATCTGAATTTATACATAGTGAATATTTCTTTATTTAAGCCTACACGTTTTTGTTTAAATATTACAGGCCCTTTTGAAGTACATTTTATTATTAATGCACTCAACAGCATGAGAGGGCTTGTCAATAAAATTAAAAATATTGAACCAAAGATATCTAAAGTCCTTTTCATAAAGGCATTGCCAAGGTTGTCCAAAGGAATTCTTCTAATATTAATAAGCGGCATATTTCCTATTTGATCTATGTAAGGCTGACTTGGTATATATTTATAGCAGAATGGTATTATGGATATTTTAGTTCCGCTTTGTTCACAATTAGATACTATTTGTTCAAGATATTTTGCATCTTCTATTTCTAAAGCACATACAACTTCATCAAATTTATATTTATAGAGTATGTCCAACAATTCATCATAATCACCAAGCTTGTCTCCATAAAAATCAGATGAGTTAGAAACATATCCTACATAATTGTAACCCAAATTTTTGTTGTTTTTAATTACATTCAAATAGTTTTCAGCAGTTTCACCAGAACCGACAATTAAAACATGTTTTAAGTTTAATCCCTTTTTTCTCATATCTGATAGGATGTATCGTAAAAATCCTCTTTTGAGAATGATTAATGTTGTATTAACAAAGTAAAAAATTACAATTACAAGCCTTGAAATATGAACAAATTTAAAAATAAATAGTGATGATAATGAAATAGCAATTAAAATCATATTTGATTTGATTACTCTTATACATTCTTTTGAAAAGAGTGATGTCCTTACTGGATCATATAAGTTAAAAAACATGTATAGTATTAGATATACTGGAACCATGTATACTGTAAATTTTAAATATACATCAAGTTTTATATAGAATTCATCATGATAAAATAATGTGAAACGTATGAAGTATGATATTATCATTGATAAAAATAAAACAAGTACATCGCTTAATACATTTATTTTATTTAATAGATTTTGATTTTCTTTTATCATTTATTTTTCAATCCTTTATTTAAAGTTAATTATAAATTATTGGCAAGCTTCATGTTAATTATAATTTAAATTTATAATTATTCCAATAAATAAAAGGAGAATTACAATTAATTATAAATTATATGTATATAAATTTGAGACTATTTTAAAATGAAAAATAAAATTTACAGAGAATTCCTTTGAATTGTACATTACATATGATAAAATGTAGATAGTATTTTTTATCGTATATTATCACAGTAAATATATTTTTATGATATCTAAAATAAAGGAAGTGGAAACATGACAAAAGGTATAATATTCGCAGGGGGAAGTGGGACAAGGTTGTATCCGCTAACAATGGTTACATCAAAGCAGCTTTTACCTATATATGATAAGCCAATGATTTACTATCCACTATCAACATTGATGCTTGCAGGTATCAGAGATATATTAATAATATCTACACCACAAGATTTGCCTAATTTTGAGGGGCTTCTAGGAGATGGATCAAGATATGGAATTAATTTATCATATAAAGTTCAGCCTTCACCAAATGGACTTGCCCAGGCATTTATATTAGGCGAAGAGTTTATAGGAAATGATAACTGTGCTATGATTCTTGGTGATAATATATTTCATGGAAATGGATTTACAGAACAGTTAAAAAGAGCAGTAAATAATGAAGGACGTGCTACTGTATTTGGATATTATGTTGATGATCCAGAACGTTTTGGAGTAGTTGAATTTGATAAAAACGGACAAGTAATATCATTAGAAGAAAAGCCTGAAAAGCCGAAGTCAAATTATGCAGTAACTGGGCTTTATTTTTATGATAATAATGTAGTTAAATATGCTAAAACATTAAAGCCTTCGCAACGAGGGGAACTAGAAATTACAGATTTGAATAAAATATATCTTAGTGAAGGAAAACTTGATGTAATAACTATTGGACGTGGTTATGGGTGGCTTGATACTGGAACTATAGATAGCTTTTATAATGCATCAGAATATATTAGGGTTTTAGAGACTAGACAGGGGTTAAAAGTTGCATGTCTAGAAGAAATATCATACAAAAATGGATGGATAAACAAAGAAGAACTTCTTAAGAGTGCTAAAATGTATGGTAAGAGCCCATATGGAAAACATTTAAAAAATGTTGCTGAAGGAAAAGTTATTTATTAACTTAAGAATATATTTTTTATTTATAAAATAAGAGCTAAACTATTCTAACTTAGTAGCTGAAATTACAATTTTTAGAGGATATAGAAATGAAGATAACAGAAACAAAACTTAAAGGTGTTTATATAGTTGAACCACAAGTGTTTGGTGATGAGAGAGGATGGTTTATGGAAACTTATTCTGCAATAAAAACTCCGCAAATAGCTTGTAATTTTGTACAGGACAACCACTCTTATTCAAAGGGAAAAGGAATTTTACGCGGAATTCACTTTCAAAATGGAGAATATGCTCAAGCAAAACTTGTACGAGTTGTTAGAGGAGCTGTTCTTGATGTGGCTGTAGATTTAAGAAAAGAATCACCCACATATAAGCAATGGATATCTGTAGAGCTATCAGCAGAGAATAAAAAACAGCTTTTTATTCCAAGGGGATTTGGACATGGCTTTGTTACTTTGAGTGATGATGTTGAATTTGTATATAAAACTGATAATTACTACAATGCTGAGAATGATAGAAGTATTAAATTTGATGATCCTGAAATTGGTATCGAATGGGGAGTTGATGATCCTATTCTTTCTGAAAAAGACAAAAAAGCACCTTTTTTAAGGGATAGTGATTGTAGTTTTATATATGAAGAGTAATATTAAGAGGTAAAAAGATCATGAAAATTGTTGTAACAGGTGGAGCAGGTTTCATTGGAGGAAATTTTGTTCACTATATGCTAAAGAAATATGATGATTACAAAATAATAGTTGCAGACTGTTTAACATATGCAGGAAATATGGAAACATTAGATAGTGTAAAAGATAATTCTAATTTTTCGTTTTATAAAATAGATATTGCAGATAGGCAAACAGTGTATGAAATGTTTGAAAAAGAACGCCCAGATATTATTGTTAACTTTGCAGCTGAAAGTCATGTCGACAGATCTATTGAAAATCCAGAAATATTTTTACAAACAAATATTATAGGTACATCAGTACTTATGGATGCATGTAGAAAATATGGAATAAAGAGATATCACCAGGTGTCAACAGATGAGGTATATGGAGACTTACCACTTGATAGACCGGATTTATTTTTTACAGAAGAAACACCAATACATACATCTAGTCCATATTCATCAAGTAAGGCATCTGCGGACTTGTTGGTGGGAGCATATTATAGAACATATGGACTTCCAGTAACAATTTCAAGATGCTCTAATAATTATGGACCATATCATTTTCCGGAAAAGCTTATTCCATTAATGATAGCAAATGCATTGAATGATAAGGAACTGCCTATTTACGGAACTGGAGAAAATGTTAGAGACTGGCTTTATGTTGAAGATCACTGTAGAGCAATTGATTTAATTATTCATAAGGGTAAAGTTGGAGAAGTTTATAATATTGGTGGACATAATGAAAGAACTAATCTCCAAGTAGTAAAGACTGTTCTTAAGG
>JAEWQX010000199.1 GCA_023399035.1 Bacillota bacterium
GTCTTGCTATAGTATTCGTTGTCACATATATTCTGCTTTATTGATGTTACAGTTATGTTTTTCTAAAATCACTTTTTCTGTTTAAGCTGATATAAATATGATAAATATAAAGAATTAAACTAAAAGGCTGTACTTTTACAAATATAGCCTTTTAAGATACTAGTAAATATTATTAATATACGGTTTAAGAATTAATCAATACAGTGCCGTTCAGTTTTCAGAAGTTTTATAATTTCTACACAATATAAGAAAACCACGAAAGATAATTTATCTTCCATGGTCTTCAACTACAACTGGTATAAAGAACATTGCATCCTTATTATTCATTTTATGTATTTCAAAGTTCATATCATAGACAGCTTTCAGATTTTCCTTTGTAAGAACCTGTTTTACAGGACCCTCTGCATATACCTTTCCATCTTTCATTAAAAATATATCCCTGCAGTAAGCTGAGCTTAAATTCAAATCATGAAGAATTGCAATTATTGTTTTATTTTCCTCTTCATTGAGCTTTTTTAAAGTTTCCATAAGCTCAACCTGATATCTTATGTCAAGATGTGAAATAGGTTCATCGAGAATAAGATATTTCGTATCCTGTGCTATTGCTCTTGCTACAAGAACCCTCTGTGCTTCTCCACCGCTTAAATATGAAAAACACTTATCTTTCAAATACATTGAATTAGTGACTTCCATTGCATGATTTATAATTTCTCTGTCTTCCCTGCTTAAGTCCTGAAATCTTTTCAGATATGGATTCCTTCCCATTGCCACAATATCATATACTGTAAAATTCACATCCATATTCACATTTTGAGGAACAAAGGAAATGCTGCATGCAAGCTCTTTCCTTGAAAACTGCTTTATATCCTTGTCATATAGTGAAATCATTCCTTCTCTTGTTTCAAGGAACCTTAATATATGACGTATCAAAGAAGTCTTTCCAGAACCATTAGGTCCAAGTATTCCATAAAAGCCTCCTTCATGAAAACTTCCATGTATATTATTTAAAATGTAGTCTTCCTTATTATCAGGCTGCCAGTACAATCCTCTTATGTCTAACTTTTCATCTTTATCTTTCATTTATCCTACCTCAAAAATTCCTGTTTTTAGTGTTCCTATATAAAAGGTAAATAAAATATGGTGCTCCGAAAAAAGCAGTAATAACTCCTACAGGTATTTCTGTAGGCTGTGCTGCTGTCCTTGCAATTGTATCGCATATAATCATAAATGAAGCACCTCCGAAATAAGAAAATGGAAGCAGTATTCTATGATCAGATCCTACTAAAAGCCTCATACAGTGAGGAATTATAAGACCTACAAATCCTATTGTTCCACTTACAGATACGCTGGCTGCAACAAGAAATGCACTTATTATTATGAGTATGTTTTTCACATTGCTTGTATCTATTCCAAGACTTGATGCTGCTTCATCTCCAGTAAGGATTACATTGAGATCCCTGCTGAACATAAAAAGCACACATACGCTTAATAATGAAACTATGCTTAAAAATATGACTTTGTTCCAGCTTGCCGAACTAAAGCTTCCAAGAGTCCATAAATATACCTTTTCAAGCTGCTCTCTGTTATAAATCATAAGCAGTGATATTACTGAACTGAGCATTGTGCTTATTGCTGTACCTGTCAGAAGAAGATTAGACACAATAACTTTTCTTCCAAGTCCACCTACCTTGTAAACAAGTATCACAGTGAGAATTGCACCAACAAATGCAGATATACTTACTATTCCCATTCCAAAGAAATTCAATGTAAGCCCTGATAAAATTGCTAAAGTTGCTCCAAGTGATGCTCCTGATGAAATTCCAAGTATATGAGGGTCAGCAAGTGAATTGCGGAATACTGCCTGAAAGGTGCAGCCTACCACGGCAAGAGCTCCTCCTACAAGAGAAGACTGCAATATTCTTGGCAGACGCACCTTCCACACAATTACTTCATATACTTGTTTTAAATCTGATGTATCCATCATCTTATCCATAAATGGAATTTTAGAAACCATTAATCTCATGCTGTCTAAAACCGTAATGGATGATGATCCAACAGATGCACTCATCATGATGCACAGGAGCATAAAAATACATAAAATACTGATATAAACATAGTATTTTTTATTTTTTGACTCCACTATACTACCTCCTGTTATTTAAACGCATCACCATGGAATATTTCTGCAAGCTTTAATACACCTTCTGCATTACGATATCCCTGACGGTCAATAAGGTTATTGTCTATTTCATAGACTCTTCCTTCCTTTACTGCAGTAAGTTCCTTATATCCATCTGCAGACATAAATGCATCTTTTTCACCTTTCCTTACAACGATTATGTAAGGATCTGCTTCAAGAAGCGATTCCAGTGTAAATGACCAGCTGTCTGATGCAGGAACAATATTATTTCCTCCTGCTAATTTAATCAATCCGCCTACAAAAGTATTTTCAGGAGCTGAGAAATCTCCTCCTTCACCATAGCCTACTACATAGTATACAGTAGGTTCTTCTAGTCCGCTGACAGCAGCTGTAACTTTTCCTATAGTATCTTTCATTTCATTTACTGTCTCTTGTGCCTCTTCATTTCTGTTCAAGGCTGTTCCAAGTGTCTCTATCATTGTATAAACACCATTTACATCATTTTCTTCATAAAGAGAAATTACGCTAATACCAGCATCCTGTAGTTTCTGAGAATTTTCTTCATTGAAATGAGTTGATGCTATTACCATATCCGGCTCAAGACCTATTATCTTTTCTATATCCGGAGTTCTCATTGTTCCTATAGATTCAATTGTGCTTACGCTTTCTGGATAATCACAGTAATTTGTTCTCCCAACAAGCTTATCTTCTGCACCGATTTTAAATATAATTTCAGTTATATTAGGTGCTGCAGATATTATCTTTTCAGGCTCCTTTGAAAGTGTTATTTCCTTTCCGTAGGAATCTGTGATTTTAACAGGATAGATAGTTTTTCCTGATTCAGCTATGCTTGAACTTCCAGAATTATTTCCATTCTGGCTGTCTTTTGAACTGCCGCATCCAGCTGTACCTAAAGCAAATACCATAAGTACCATTAGCGCAGTAATTTTTTTTAATAGATTTTTCATTTGATCTCCTTCTTGTTTTCTCCCTCCCAAAGAAGAACACGATTAAAGTTATGGCAGGTTTCCTGACTTAAGTATCATATTACTCACCAGATTCCTTCTCAGGCCACAGGCCCAATGGTATATCCATTGCCGGCTTTCATCCTCTATCACAGTAGTGGGGGCTGTTGCGGAATTTCACCACATTCCCTTTTAATCTCTGGCATTCCACCTGAGACACCATACTAATACATCTGAATATTATATACGTATTATTCATATTTGAAAAGACATTCAGATTAATATAAAACTCTTTTATATTATTACCACATATAATATATAATATTTTATCTTTTATATTATATATTAACTATTCAGCATCACAATTTCTCAATTCTATATTTTTAAAAATATATAGAACCTTTTAAGCTATCCTAGTATAATGTGAACATATAGGGAAGGTGATTAAATGGATAAGACTCTGCTTTTAAAGATTTTAGGCACAAGAGATTCTGTTGATTTAGGTGATATGATTTATAACACTAGAAACATATGCAGCAATTTAAGGGATGTTATAAATTTAAATCTTGAACTAGAAAAAAATTCTGCATTAGAAAAAAAGAAAAGTCTTGCACAGATATATGATGTGATTAAAGCTATTGAAGATAATTTGAAAAATGCAGACAGCTCTCTGCCATATGCCAACAGCAGAAAGTATTTATTAAGCTTCATTATTAATTTATGTTCAAATATTGATAATTTAATGAATTCACTTGAAACTCTGAATATGAAGAATATAACATATTATAACAATATAATCATTGATTTAATACTTAAATATTGATAATAATTGTATATAACTGACAATAAAACTTCCCATACATATCATGCTTCCATCATTATGATATGTATGGGAAAAATAAGTACAGGATATTTTTTCTCATATATAAAAAAACAGCATACTCCGGATATTACCTGTGCTATGACAGTTGCCATGCAGCTCCTGCAACTCCCATATTCATATATATTATAAGAAAAATATGGAGAACAAATTTATAGCTGAAGATATAAGCAGGAACACAAGAGGTATCTCGCTATATCCAAAATAAAAAGCCTCATGATATTTATTCATGAAGCTTTAATTTCAATATTATTACAATCAGCTGCCACTGGGACTACTGCTTGATGCTGGTGTATTTACAGGTCCTGCAGGACCACTTTCACTTTGACTTGATGGCTTGCTTTCTGATGTCTTTGGCTGAATTTGTGCTTTAGGTTCTTCAGCTGGTGAGGTTTGTGTAGTCTTATTTTTATTTGTATTTTCATCTGCTGACTGCTTATCAGTTCCTTCACTCTTTATATCTGATGAATTATTATTTTGTGATGAAGTATTATTTTGTAATGAAGCATTATTTTGTAATGAAGCATTATTTTGTGATTTAGTATTTGATGTCTGATTATTTTTATCTGTACCTGATGTGGATTCATCTTCACTGACATCAGTATTTTTATTATCCGCATCCGATGATGTTTTTATTTTCTCACTTTTATCAAAAGATGTTTTCTCATTCTTGTCATTTAATGAAGATGAATACTTTTCTCCACTACTGTCATTATCCTCTTCTGATGATGCTTTTGTATTTGATGTTACACTATTTGCTGATGTATCTGAAGCCTTGGAGCTGGAATTTTTAGATGATTGACTTGATGAAATACTTGATGTATCTGAGTTATGCTGAATATTTGATTGTGCATCAGGTTCCTTCACATCTAAATGCATCTTGCTGTAATATTCTGCTCCCAAAAATCCAATACTTATTATTATAATCATTGAAGCTGTAGTTATGAGCACTCTTTTATTAATAAAGTGTCTTTCTGTACTGTGTCTCTCTATGTTATCAATACCACTTCTTCTATTGTTATTCGCTTTCTTAAAAAATAATTTACATATACTTTCAGGAATACTAATCAAAGATGATAAAAATCCATTTTTCTCATCTGGAACAACTTCCCTAAAATTTTCAGGTGAACGCAGTGTGACAATTGGTTTTAAATCACTATACTGCATATTATCCACAAATACTTTTACTGAAAATTCATCATTCCTACTTAAAAAAGGTATGCTTACATTAAAATTATTATATTCACTTGTTACATCAAACTTAAGCCCTCCTGTTATCTTTGCATCATCAATTTTTAGATTTCCCTGACTGCCATGCCCCTGCACATTGACTGTAAGATTGTGAAGGGTCTTTTTTGATGTGTTCTTTACCTTAAGAATGTATGCCTTTATCCTTTTATTGTTCAGCTTTATTGGTATGGCTGTTCCCATAGTGCATAATATTTTAGGTGCTAAATTTTTATAAGTATCTAGTAGTACTCCTGATATAAATGAAATTGTTATTGTTATAATTGCAGTTTTAATAACACTTAACATATAAATTTCGCTCCCTTATTTTTCCATTTATGCGTAATTAATTATAAAATAGACTCGCTTTAATGTCAATCTAATAAATCTAGCAATAACTTTCCATATAATATATCTATGCAGGCTGAAAATACACTTATGAAAAAGTATGTAAATCTTTATATAATTGTATGCATTATTAATATTCTATTAATTTTATATATCTTATTCTTCATGCTTGCAGACATTTTGATTAAATAATATACTTATATTTGGTAACATATTCTTTATTATGTACTAATTAAAACTCATGAAATGAGAGGATAGAATATGAGAAAAAGAGATATATTGGAATTAAAAAAACGTTTTAAAAAGGATGACTGTACATTTACAAAAATGTGTGGCTGTTATGTAAATGGTGAAAAAAATATTATTTTAAAATTCAATGAAACTTTCTTAAACCTTGAAGAAGATGAATTTTTCAAATATTTAGAGATAGTAAAAAAGACACTGTCGGGCACTATTGGAAACAACCTTTTAAATCTTGAATTTCCCTTTGATCAGGAAGAAGAAGGCGGAAGACAATATGACCTTATGAAAATTAAAAGAAGCGGTCTTAAGGATGAAGCTCTTCTTGATGATTTTTATGCAAATATCATAGATAACTATGATTATGAAGGAAACTTTCTAATTCTTCTTTTCCACGATGCTTATGATGTAATTACAAAAGCAACAGATAATGCAAAATTAGATGAATCTGAAGAAGTATATGAATATATATTATGTGCAATATGTCCAGTATCACTATCAAAGCCAGGATTAAGCTATCTTCCAGATGAGAACAGAATAGGTGCAAGACAAAGAGACTGGGTTGTAGAAATGCCTTCTAATGGTTTTATCTTCCCTGCTTTTATAGACAGAGGTTCTGATATCCATTCAGTTATATATTACACAAAAAATCCAAAGGATACTCACCCTGAGCTTATGGAGGGCGCCCTTGGATGCCAGTCAAAACAGACAGCTGCACAGCAGAAAGAAGTATTTACAAATATAATACGCAATGCTGCAGGAGGCGATGATGAAAAGTCTGAAAGCTTGATTATGGAAATTCAAGATACTTTAAATACAATGGTAGATGATCATTCAACAATAAATGGTAAAGATGCTGAACCTAAAGTACTTACTAATAATGTTATTTCAGATTTACTTATGGAAAGCGGTGTACCTGAAGAAATATCTGTAAAAATAGAGCATTCATATACGGAAGAATTTGGAGATGCTCCACCAATTGCAGATAATTTAATAGACAGCAAAACACTTGCTAAAAATGAACAGAGAAAAAAAGAAAAAAGACTTGAAAAACAAGTTCAGATCTTAAAGAATAAACTTGAAAGAACCCAGTCTTCATCTAATTTAGAGCAGAACAGCCAAGATTCAAATGAAGATAATTATGAAGGTTCTAAGGAAGACCTTGTTTCAAATAGAAATTCAGTTTCTCAAAATGACTCTGCTTTAGAAAATTCAATTCAAGATTTAGTGTCAGAATCTGATTCAAGCATAAGCGAAGATGAAGCAGTCCAAATCTTAAGAGATTTAAACGACAGCAATTCTAAATCACCATCAGCAGCTTTAAATACAGAAAACACAGACATACTAAATCATTTAAATGCTGGCTTAGACGTATCCTCTGCCTCTCCTTCTGTAAGCAAAGCTGATTCAGAAGCTGCCTCCGACTTAGAAAGCAATTTAAATGAAGAACCAGAAAATGCTTCTGATTACGATATTGTTCTTAAAGTAAAGCCTGAAAAAGTAGAACATATAAAATATCAGATAATCGATGGCAAAAAATATCTTGTAATTCCTGTTGAAGACGATGAACAGGCAAATGTAAATGGTATGGATAGAATCCTTTAATTTATAAAAAACCTTTCCCAAAAAAATTTTGGAGAAAGGTTTTTTATTACTGTCTGTTATAATAAACAATTCCATCCTTTGGCTTGAAATAAGTTCTTATATATCCCCTTATATAATTCATTAGTTTGATGTCTTTAAAATTTATAGAAAGCCATTCAAATAATAAATTATCTATATTAGCTTTTTAGCAAAATCCATATTGTCATATTTATTTTCCTCTATATAATCTGCAATCTTAGGCAGAAAATTTTTGTCATGTTCAATAGTTCGTACAAAAACTGAAATAAACCTTATTATATCATCAACATTATCTATCCCATTCTGTATATATATGCCTACTAGATAAAAGCGTATGAAAGAGTATCTTACAAGAAGCATTATATATCCTTCAAACATAATATCACTTTCTGAAAAAGGAAACATATTGCTGTACATAAAATTGACTAAATAATTTTCAAAAATATATTCATATTTTTGTATTACTTTCCTGTCATATTCATCAAATGCATTCATGTAACTATCAGAATTTTTCTTAAACTCATCAATTTCTTCTGCAGAAAATCCTTTTAAAAGTTCCTCAGTATATTTTCTGAATGCACTGCTTACTGCTTTTTGGCTTATTTTAGAAGAATGTACTATGTTGCTGAAAAAAATAATCTGGAAAATATAATCCATATCATCTCTTTTATAGCCATGTGCTGTTTTTTCTATATCATATTCCTTCATGAACTGTAGTATCATGCTGCTGTCATCATCAGCTGTTTTTTCCAAATTCTCAAAAAAATCACCCAGGATATAAAACCTTCTGCTTAAATCAAATCTTCTATTCTGCATTATCTCCATGGAAAACTGTCTTATTTCCTTGAAATATTTTATTGGTGAATTTCTGAATTTCTTCGAATTGGTGTTATATTCATCATTTTTCAATCTATGACCCACAGACCTTAAAATTATTATATATATTTTCTCATAAATTTACTTATTAATTAATTTGAAGTTCCATCATCGCCTTCTTCACACTCATCAAATAATTCTATATGGCTTCCATTATATCTTGATGTATTTACTTTAAAACCATTAGTATCCTTCATTATGTTTCCCATATGTACTGACACATTATCACATGCATTTCCACCATTCATATTTGTTACAACAAGCTGATTGAATGGTATTTCAATTCCATTTGCATCAAATGCCATCTTAAATTCCCTGTTCATAAGACGTTTTGCCTGATAAAGACTTCCTTCATCAACATTTGCTGCAATCCTCAAGTCAACACTTGAGCTTCCAAGGTTCTGTACACCGAGATATACAGGTGCAGTACGGAATATGTCTGGATATTTTTTCATTATATAAGGAATTGTATTGCTTATTACATCCTCTGCTTCTTCAATCGACTGATTATAACTCATTCCAATATCACATACAGCAACACTCTGCTTTTGAGACAGGTTCTGTACATTATTGATATCACTATTATTTATTATTTGTATATTTCCTCCTATATCAAGAAGCTGCGTTGTCCTTATTCCTATTTTAGCTACAGTTCCGCGGAAACCATTGATTGTAACAATATCTCCTACACTTAACTGGCCTTCGAATATTAAAAAGATACCTGCAATAATATCATAAATTATCTGTTGTGCACTAAATCCAACAATAAGACTAGCAATTCCCACACTTGCAAAAAGTGCAGCCATATTAACTCCAAGCAGGCTTAAGCTCACTATAACTCCAATTATGGCAGCTCCATAACTTATCAAACTTTCAAGCAGAACTTTAAGTGTTTCCTTTCGACGGTTTTCAAAATTAATCATGCTGAATATAAGTGCATTTATAGTACGTATTATATAAACAACTACAAATACAAGCGCCACTGCTATAATCCTATCTGCACTCTCGAGCACCCTTGATATGATAGCTTGAAACTGCCCTCCATAATTATTTATTATCATCTGTAATTCTTCTTTTGTCTCGCTGCTCACTAAAGGTATCCATTTAGGATTCAGTACAAAAAAGAGAAGCATTACTCCTATTGCTGACATAATGATCCTTTTTGTACTTATTTTTTTGAATTCTTCAGCATCTTATTTTTTCTCCTTTGTATTATCCTGTTATGCTCCATCTGTAGCTTCTTTCTTTTGGAAGAATATAATTTTCCGAACCTCCAAATGATGTAACTTCTGCAGTATATGTTCCTGGTTTCTGCGCTCTGTTTCCTTTCACTGTAAAGTTAAGAAAATCTCCAGGAACAACATTACCAAGGGTAACATATATTGTATGCATCTGACCATCATACATAAAATTATTCTGTTCCTGCCAGTCAATAGTAAGCTCCCTTGGCTTAATCACCCATGTGACTATTTTATCTTCACTATTGCCGTCAGCCCATTGATAATTTCTTGTATCAGACAGATGCAGCCTTATTTTATATATTCCTGCATCTTTAGCAGATATTGTTCCTGAGTATGTATAATATTCACTTTTCTCAAGATCTGCCCTCTGTTCTTCCCCGTTATAAATGCTTTCTTCTATTGCTGGAGATGGAACCTGTACAATTTTCTTATCAATTTTTATTGTAAAGCTTCCAATATAAGCTTCATATCCTTCTTTTTGAACCTTATAATAAACAGTATATATTCCTGCATCTGTATATTCAGGCATTTCGATCATATTACAGTCTTCCCTGCTCTCACCATATGTAATAACTGCATCATTAGGCACATTTATTATTTTCCCCGAATGACTTTTTCCATCATATATGCCACTATAATCTTCTGCCCATACTTGTAACTGCTGATTATCATCATTTATTAAATCTTCATCATCATCTACAGCAGATTCAAGCTCATCCTCAATATCAGTTAAAATTGGCTCGTCCTGTTTCACTTCTGCCTCATGATCGACTATTTCTTCTAAAGCATCATGAGAGTGATAATTTTGTCCCTGTTCACTTTGAATGATGGTTTCCTGAGCATTCCTGTCAGCACCTCCAGCATACCCACCTACTCCTGCTGCAGCAACACACACAGCTATTGCCGAAACCGCTGTCCCCATTGCCGAAATTCCATGTAATGTAACACTGTTTGTTGATACAGTTCCTCCTGATGATGAAGACAGGTTTGAAGGATTATGGGATAATTCTAAATTGTCATTTTTATCATTTAAATCATAATTGAACTGCATTTCATTATAAAATTCCTCTGGATTGTCCAACATTTCCTCTGCAAAGAAATACTCCTGTTTATTTAAATATTCTTTATGAATTTTATTAAATTCATTATTGATATTATTCCATTCTAAGTTATCAAACTCCGCCATATAATTTCACCACAACATTCCTATATAATTTCCTTACCGACTTTTTCAGCGTTTTTCATTATATCATGACATGTGCTAAAATGACAATTTTGCATATCTATTAATGATTTTATTACCAAAAGCATTTCCGCCTCTTCCTGAGCCCCCGCCCATTCCGCCTGTGCTTACACCTTCTTCATTTATGCTTGTAACTGAAGATTCAACTGTTCCCGAACCAATTTCTTTCCCGCTTTCATAAGTTCCATTTTCATAAACACCATCTTTGCTTTCACCAGTGCATGTTCCACCTGTATAGACTTTATACGTAGTTCCAGAACTGATTTCTGGAGAGCATACCACTAAGGAAGCAAATGTCTTTGCTGGTGCAAATGTCAATATTTCATTTCCATCTTCACTTTCTATTCTAACTAAAGTTCTTGCTTCTAGTGAATTCATCACTATTTTAAGTGAATTCTGAGTTGAACTTTCACTTGGAGCCTGAAGCATTCCACTGCTTCCTGCTGATATCAATGTTCCACCAGTAACTTCAAAACTGCTGTCATAATCTAGTGCACCATTACCATTGTTTGTTGGTCCATTTACTATTACAAATCCATCTGTCATATAAATTGAACCATTTGCATCAAGACCGTCACCAGCTGCATCTACATATATATATCCTCCATTTATATTTAATGAGCATGATGATGAAGTGTTGAATGTATTCTCACCAGGTCTTCCATCAACAGATGAACCATCGCTTCCGCCACCTGCATTTATCCCATCATCAGTTGAAGTTACATACATATTACCTCCATTAAGGTTTATCACCTGGCTTTCTATTCCCTCATATGATTTTTTAATATTTATATTACCATCATTTATATCTAGTGATGTATCTGCATGTATTCCATCATCTCCTGATGTAGCTTCAATTGTACCTCCATTTATCACAACTGTATCATTAGCATGAATTGAGTCATCCCATGAATCTATAACAATATTTCCTCCATTTATAGTTAAGTTTACATCACTCTTAATTCCTTTTGAGCTTACAGAATCGGTACTCTCACTTGCCGAATCTGCTGCAGCTGAATTTTGTGCTGATGAACTTTCAGCATTGTTTTCAGTCATTGCACCTCCCGGCTCTCCTCCTTGAGGAATCTGCATATTTTCCATATGAGCTGGAGGCTGCATATGCTCCATATTATTTATATCTGAAGATGACTGTTCTGCTCCTGAAGCATTTTGAGCATCTCCTGGATTTTGATGCATTCCCATCATTCTGCCTCCACGTTCTTCAACTTTTGCAGCTGCATTTTCACTTCCTCCGCCAGTTACGATATTAATATATCCATCATTAATTTCTACATTATTAATTCCCTGTATACCATCCTGCACAGATACAATATTTATTGTTCCTCCATTTACAGTGATATTTCCTTTACCTTCATCAGTTTCATTTGAAGATTTCAATCCATCTTTTCCTGCATCTATAGTTATATTACCGTCAGATACCAAAAGCGAATCCTTTCCTGTTATTCCATCATTAACAGAATTGACAGTTATGTTTCCACCTTCAATTACAACATCATCCTTACCTTTTATCCCATCATTGTAGTTTCCATTTACAGTAAGAGAACCGCTGCTTCCCATAAATGTTATATCATCTTTACTGTATATTGCTGAATCTGGCTCATCTGTAGTTTCATCTTGATATACATAATTTTCACCATCGCTTAATATATTCTGTGAGTCATCTGCAAGAGCAATAACTGTCTTATCACATTCCTTAACAAAAATAGGCGAACTGCTGCTACATGTAATGTCTACTCCATTCAATACAAGACTTACTTCACTGTCTTTTGCATCTACGACAATCTGTCCTTCACTTAATGTTCCTGAAATGCAGTATGTCCCCCCTGTTTGTATTGTTATTACGTTATCATATATAGATACTCCTGTTGTAATCCCATTTAAATCAATGCTATCACCAAGTTCTATATATGTATCTATTTTATCTATCTTTTCTGTTCCGTTCCCATCTGCTGTAACCTTAACACCTGCTGTATCATCTGCACATCCTGCAAGGGGTACTGCTAATACTAATAATGTTAATAGCTTAATAAGTTTCTTTTTCATTTAAATCCTCCATAATTTTTCTATGCTTTTCTTTGGAATGATTTAATTTTAGCATCTTAAGCTTAACACTACCTTAATGAATCAAATTATAATCTGGCATCTAAATTTAACATCTATTTTCTCACCTCACATGTCTTATGATAGACTATCACGTTACGTAAGAGTCAATACATTATATATAAATCTTTGATACAAGCAGTATTTATACATCCTATCTTTTAAACAAGCCTGCACCTTTAATTATTTCCTGCTCATTAAAAATACGAGATACAGTTTCATTGTATTCATGAAGAGTTTTTGCTGTCCTTATTCCTTTAAGATATTCTCTTCCATTTGAAAATATGTAAATCATATAAGACCATAACTCTTTCATCTTGAACAATGCTCCTATTTCATCAGGATATAAATCCACATATGAATTTAGGACTTCATCATGAAAATTCTTTATGGTTTCTTTGTCCATGGTTTTGCCTTCTTTTATTTCACTCATCAATCCTGGATTTGCAAGTATTCCTCTTCCAAGCATCACACATTTTATTTGTGGAAATTCTTTTTTAAGTTTAATATAGTCCTCTTCTGTAAAAATATCTCCATTGTAGCACAATGAATTTCTGCTTAAAGACATTGCATCTTTGAATACTTTCCAGTCAGGCTTGTTTCCATAAAAATCCTTCTGAGTTCTTGGATGTATAATAAGCTCTTCCAGTGGATATTTATTATATATATTTATAAGTTCATAGAATTCCTGCGGAGAGTCTTTTCCTATTCTTGTCTTTATTGATATTTTTATATTATTCTTTTCAAATATCTCGTATAAAAATCTGTCAAGTTCTTCTCTCCTGGCAAGAAAGCCCGCGCCTCTTCCTTTGTTCACTACAGTTCCTGACGGGCATCCTAAATTCAAATTGATTTCACTGTAACCAAGCTCCTGAAGCTTTAATGATGTTGTTATAAATCCTTGAGAATCATTAGTAAGAATCTGTGGAACTATGTTCATATCCTCATTGTTTTCTGGGAGGACATCTATAAGCTCTTTTGTGTTAAGCCTTCTGCTCTCATTAGGTATAATAAAAGGTGTAAAATATTTATCTATATTATGAAAGAACTTTTCATATGCTCTTCGATATACGTGTCCTGTTATTCCTTCCATTGGTGCAAAATAATATTTCATCTTATTAACTCCTTTTAAAAGTTTTTTAGTTAATACAAATACACTGTAGCTTTAATACTACAGTGTATTTAAATTTCTAAGAAATATTATAACAGCCTTGTTTATCCTTATCCATACTCACCTTAATGTTTAATTGCTTTCATTTTATCTTCAGTCAATATATTTGCCTTCAAGTTTTTCCAACAGCTCTATATTTTCATCCTTTACTTTTGAATTTTCGTTTTCATAAGATGTACACTGTAAATCAACCTCAGACATTATTCCTTCATTGAGTTCTCTCTGTGCAAATGTATAGACTACTCTGTCTTCCTTATCTATATGTCTTGTTAATAAATCTGCATATGAAATAGTATTTGCAATTAAGTCTAATTTTGCTTCTTCATCACCATCTTTAACTTTCTTTAATGCTTCTTCTAAATTTTTTACATATAGTCTTCCAAAGTCATGTTCAACAAGCATTCCATGTTTGACTAATTTTTCTCCTAAAAGCCCTAAATTATCAACCATCTTATTGAAGAGGAATATTTCTTCCTTATTATGATGATGACCATCTGCATATTCCTTTATGAACTTGATTATACTATCAAAATCACTATAATCGTCCATTTCACCTTTTAATACTTTAAAACATGCTGATCTTGCAACTTTAAGCATACGTTCTATATATCTATGTTCATTCATCATTATTTCTATAGCATTCATAATAATACCTCCATTTATTATTCCGAGTAATATTGTTGGATTTATTTTGTAATTGGAGTATACTATCATATGATTTAAAAATACGTAACATATGTTACAAAAAAAATAAAATAATAAGCTTTAAACATTAATAGTAACACTCTCCACTACATTTTCCATTGAGAAGATTATCCTTTACTTTTTTCAAATAGCTGCTTTCATCATAGGCATCAAGCATATTTATTGCCTTTTTAAGATTTTTCACATCTCTTTCCATATAATCAATATAATTTCCTCTACCAACTACCTTAAGATGTGTAACACCTGCGTTCTTTAATTTCTTCAGAGCGCATATTCCACAGCCTGTACTTCCAAGGCTATATGTATCTTCTTCATATTCATCATTAGATTTATCTTCATTATTACTATTTTCCAAGTTCTGAACATTATATTCATCCAATTCATATTCATCAATAAAATGTGACTCATCATAGTAATCTCTAAACTTATCATCAACAACTCTGAAATATGATGATCCTCCATTTATTTTTGCCATATGATATGGAATCTTACATAAATGAGACATTTCATCACAATGAAGAGAACTGCAGAAAGCTCCTGTGTAATGGCATCTTTCGTTTAATATAAATGCCTCGTACTGCATGTTTCTTTTTTCATTGTATTCAATACATGATTTCATATCTTCAATTGAATTTTTTCTATGGAAAATATATCTTGATATATTTTTGAATCTATTAAAAAAATCTATTGAAAACCTGTTTATTTCTGCACATTCTCCACTGAGATGTATTGAGCAGTCTATTCCTTTTTCTTGTAGATAAAGGATAAGTGCAGGATCTCCTATTATGAATTCATCAAATCCTATTTCCATAAGATCTTTCATTATCTTTTCTATAAATTCCAGCTGTTCTTCAAGATAATATAAATAGTTCAAGGTTATTGTCACAGGAACCTTATATACATCAACCATTTTCTTAAGTATCTTCATATCCTCTAAAGTTCCAATCTGAACATTATAATACAGGACTTCTCTTCTATTTAAAGGAAATAAATTCCCATATTTCTTGTTCCATTCATAAGGAACGTAACCGCAGAACACCTCATCTGCACCTGCTTTCGCCAGTCTAATATAATCGTCTATACAACCTAATCCAGCTACAATCTTCATTAAAAAAATCCTCTTTTATATAAAATTTAAAACAATTCTGTCTATGCCGCTTTTTAAATAATACTCTAGCAACTGAAAATCCTTCATTAAAGTATCATCAAAAGCAAACAATGAATTATACTTTCCAACCATTTTCAAATGCTTTGGATATGCAAAAACATATTCTCTGCAGTATTTAGGACATGACTTCACAAGTTTCTGCTTTCCTCTGTCCAGATTTGTACACATTGCATAAAGGGTACAGTATTGAGATGTATTAGTCACATAAAATGGCATATGCAGACTATGCTTTCCTTCAGCAATGGATACTCTGTATCCACAGTTTTCATATTCATAACGCTGTATTCCATTTTCTTTTAAGAACCTTCTAAACAGCTCAATATTCAAATTATTTTGAGACATCATCTCCTTATTTTCAACATACCCTTTCTTATACATATATCTTGGATCCTTTTTTCTCTTATTCAATAAAACACCCAGTGATAATGTAAATACATCTTTCTTATCCTTCAATAATTTTAACATTCCCCAGTCATTTATGATTATTTCTATTTTCTTATTATTTCTTATGCACCACTCATGAACTTCATCTATAATCTGTTCAGTTTTTTCTATATAGCAGTCTCTCATATATGTAAAACATAAAGTAACTTCAAGATTTTCGGCTTCAGCCTTATCTAGAATATTTATGAGAATATTAAGTTCTGGAAATAAATTATGGCAGAATTCATTTCCTATATATATCCTTGAAACATCCTTTTTGAACAGTTCATTATTTTCTGCATGATTTTCCTTAAGATAATACTCCTTGAAATTCCTAATGTCCTCTGCTAAGTATTTTTCCCACAAAGTGTCATTATCAATTTTAAGTGCCAATTCAACGTATTCCATAAGGCTGCTGTCACCCTTATACTCTAATTCAGACATCCATTCTTTTTTCTGATGAGAGTAGTAATCAAAAAAATCATAATCCTTGTCTGCTGGATAGCCCACCATTTCATGTGAAAATTCATTTTCATCACCATAGCTTTTAAGCATTATGTATCTTGAATAATTTCTGAATACTTTTCTTACATTTTCTGAATACTCTTTATCATCAATAGAAAATACATATTTGAAACAAAACCTTTCTTCTATTATCTGATCAATATTGAAATTCATAATTCCTATTTCTTCATATCTGTATTCATCAAAAATATAAAATGCTAATTTTATATCCTTAATATCTTCATTCCTGCTGCTGAACCTTACAGCAAGTTTTTCTGGAGATATTTTTAATATACGCACTTCCCTGCCATTAATAATGCAGCTTACAAGACCTGATGGCAATAATTCAATTTCTTTTTTTCCCAAGATAATACCTCCATGATAACTAAATATAAAATTTAATAAGTTGTATTTTCTTTAATTTCTTGATTCAAGTACTATTAATACCTTTAATAAGTTAATCAAATCCTATTATAATCTATTTAAGTTTTCATTAATATATTAAATTTCTCTAAACTGTTGTTTATCATCTTATTGATAAATATCACTTATTTTTCATATTATCCTTTTCGACTTTAAATATAAAAAATATTATAATTTTTTCAAATTAGAAGATTCATAATTATTTATCTTTAAAATTTTTTACTCATACTACAAGTTTACCACTAAATAATAGTCATTTAGTGTCGAATATTATAATATATAAGTGATTTTATTTATGAAAGGAGATTTAAAATTATGAAAAAAAATAAAAGTGAAAGGAAAAGAATAAGTCTCAAAACACAGATGATAACCATTTTCCTTTGCGTTGGTATAATTCCGTTAATAATTTTTGCAATTATATCAAGCATTATAATAAAGTCATCCATGTATCATAGCGAAATAATGTCTTTAAAACAGATATCCAGTATGGTAACAGCTAATTTAGATAAATGGGGTGAGGATAATATAGTCTTAGTTGAAGATATTGCAAGCTCCCAAGTTGTTTATAGCAACAATTTAGATTATATAAATTCTGACTTAAAAAATAAGAAAGGCCAAAATACATATATTACCAATATTATGTATATAGATCCATCTGGAAATATTTTAGCTGATGCATTAGGTTCTAAAAATGTAAATATAAGCGGTGAAGATTATTTCGAGGATGTAATTAGAGAATACTCATATGTAAGTGATGTTTTGTTTGATAGAGAAAAAGCCTTCCCATATGTTATTTTTTCCTCACCAGTTAAATCTGATAATGAAATAATTGGATATATTATAAGTAAGGTTAAAACAAGCAGTATAGAAGATAGTATTGGGAATATATTCTACTCAGAACACGGAGAAATATTTACATTCAATAGTAATGGTTTTATAACATACCATAATAATATAGATAAAATCATGACTGAAAATATATTCGATAGTCCGAGTAAATTATCAGAGGGTGCAAAAAAAGCCATAGATGGTAATTTTAACAGTATGAACTATACTTATAATGGTGAAAGTGGAGCTGCCGTTTATAATTTCATACCATCTTTAAAATGGGGAACAATGACCATAACACCAATGTCAGATATATATCAAGGATTTAATAAGGTTATATTGTATTCTATTCCTGTTATAATCATTATACTTTTATTAATATTGGCCTCAGCTTTTTATGTTTTAAAACTAATTACTACTCCTATTTCTCAAATGGTATCACTTACAAAAAATGTTGCGCATGGTGATCTTACTATTCAATGCGAATTAAATGGAGCCAGTGAAATGGTGAGTATTGGAGAAGATTTAAATGAAATGGTTCAATCGTTAAAAAATCTTGTTTTTAGTATATCTAATAAAAGCAGTGAACTTAAGGATGCATCTATTACACTTGATGAATTAGCATCATCAGCTGAAGAAAACAGTAGAGATATTTCAAAAGCAATGGACGAAATTGCAGATGGATCTGTTTCACAGGCAGCAAAAACAGATGATGTATTAAATCATGTTAGAACATTAGATGAAAAAATGACTGTACTGGCACATAAAATTCAAGAAACAAATGAAGCTCTTAGAATCTCGGATAATGCCCTACTAAAAGGAAATGCTGGTACAACTAAACTTAAAAATAATACTGAAGAACAGTATAAATTAGTTGGCCAAGCTGTCGATGAAGTAAATGAACTTACAGATTTTGTTTCAAATATAGATGTAATTATTGAAACAATTAGTGATATAGCAGAACAAACAAGCCTTTTATCTCTAAATGCATCAATTGAAGCTGCAAGAGCAGGTGAAAATGGAAAAGGATTTGCTGTAGTTGCACAAGAGGTAGGAAAGCTGGCAAATGAATCCCAATCTGCTACAAGAAAAACTTCTGATATACTTAACAAAATCAAAGCCAAAGCGGATTCAACGACAGGACTTATGAATTCAATTAATGATGGAATGATCTCTCATTCTTCAACAGTTAATGAAACTATCGATATCTTTAGTGAAATTACTTCAGCTGATAATAGAATTTCTGAAAACATAAAATCATTTAACAGTTTAATTGATTACATAAAAGACTTCAGCAATGAACTTTTAGAGCTTATAGAAACATTAGCAAGCAGTGCTGAAGAAAGTGCCGCAGTTGCTGAAGAAGTTACTGCATCTTCTGATGAACAGATTGCAGTTGTTGAAAAAGTTAAAGAATCAGGTAATAATATATTAAAAATTGTTGATGAACTTAAAATTAATATTGAAAAGTTTAATATAGAAAATTAAAGGAGGCATGATTATGAAAAAAATATCATATATATGTTTGGTTGGAATATTATCACTACTACTTACATCTTGTGGAACTCATTCCGACGATAATATAGTAAATATATCTATATTAAATTCTAAACCAGAAATTTCAGCTAATTTAGATAATGCTATAAAAGAATTCACAAAAGAGAATAACAATATAAATATAAAAATTGTTAAATATAGCCAAACAGGCTCATATACAGAAAAGCTTAATTCCCTTAAAGCTTCAAATAACATGCCTACTCTCTCACTTGTAGATTCAGCTCATCTTAGAGACTTTAAGGACATAGGCGCTGATTTATCCTCAGAACAATGGATAAATGATATTTCAGGCGGCGTAACAGACAGTTCAAAAAATGATAATGGTGAAATCATAGCCTTTCCTTTTTCCACTGAAGGAATCGGCTTTATATATAATAAGAAAGTAATTGATGAAGCAGGAATAGATATAAATAGTATTAATACTATTTCAGCATTAGAAGATGCTTTCAAAAAGATTAATTCAATAGGGAAAAATGCCCTAATTATTACTAACGAAGAATGGTCTTTAGGCGATCATTTTTTATCTACATTTTATTCAGTAGATTCAAAAGACTTTGATTCTATAAATAGCTATTTTGAAAATCTAAAAGCACAAGCTGGCAGCTTAAATCAAAATGCAAACTTAAATGGACTTATAGACGTGTTCGATATAATGAAGACATACAACATGTATTCTGATAGTCCATTAACTCCATCGTACGATAAGTGTGCTGAAGTTGTAGAAAAAGGTGAAGTAGGATTTTGGTATATGGGAAACTGGGCATCACAGAACATTATGAATAGCAGCAGCGGAAATAAAGATTTTGGATTTATTCCAGTTCCTATAAGTAATAATGCTTCAGATTATGGTAATAATGAAATATCTATGGGTGTTACAAAATATTTTATCATTAATAAAAATAGCTCAATTGAGCAGCAGGAAGCTGCAAAGCAGTTTTTAAATTACCTTGTTTATAATGAAAATGGCAATAAGTTTTTAGTTGAAGAATGTGGCATAATTCCTGCATTTAACAATATAAATATAACGCAAAACGATCCATTATTTAATGAATTAATAAAATTTAGAGATAGTGGAAAAACTACAGAACTTATGAATATCTATCTCCCAGCAAATAACTCTCAAATTCTTGGAAGTGCACTAAAAAAATACCTGAATAATGAAATATCAAGAGAAGATCTTATTCAACAAATTAGTGACTTCTGGAGTTAAAATTTATTATAATACTAAAAAATCAATTTCAATATATAGAAATATTGTAATTGATTTTTCTTATTATTCTAAAATAAAATCTGTTCTGTTCACTTGTCATTAAGAATAACAAAAATAATAATTTATTTGACTTGTACATTAGTTTAAGAAAACTTATAGACAGTTTTTAATTGATATTTATACCCGTATATTTTTATATCACGACTTGTCAAAAAATAAAAGCGTAGTAGTATTTGCTTTTCTGCATATACCATTACGCTTCTATCTTATCTTTTATTATTTAATCATTAAATCTAATATGTTTCAAGAACAGCTTTTTTATACATGCCTCAAAGTCCTGCCTTGACATTTATTTTGTAGAATGTGATAAACTTTTAATTCCTAATATAATTTTATAAATTCTTCAACAAGTGCACTTGCATTATGTGCTGCTAAAGGAAGGAATTCTTCATAAGAAAGATCTGCTCCTCCATCAGCCTTGTCTGATATAGAACGTAATATTACATACGGAACATTGTTTAAGTATGCAACTTGTGCCATTGATGCTCCTTCCATTTCAACTGCACTTACATTACCGAAGTTGCTTGAAATTCTTTCTGCAATTTCACCACCTGCAACAAACTGATCTCCAGATGCAATACGACCTTCTTTTATTGTGATTCCAGTAACATTTTCAGCTGCCTTCTTAGCAGTTTCGATCATGTCCCTATCAGCTTCAAAAAAAGTAATTCCTAATCTTGAAATTTCACCTACTGGATCACCAACTGCACTTGTATCAAAATCGTGCTGAACTGCTTCAGTAGAAATAACTATATCTCCTTGATTAAGTTCTGGATCTAAAGTTCCTGCAACACCTGAATTAATAAGGCCGCTGACATTGAATTTATCTACTAATATCTGAGTACATGCTGCTGAATTTACCTTACCTACACCAGAACGAACTAATACTATTTCCTTTCCTTCTAATGTTCCTCTGTAAAATTCCATTCCTGCTGTATTTACAGTTTCTTTTATTTCCATTTTTTCTTTAAGTATTTCAACTTCTTCTTCCATTGCACCTATAACGCCTAAAACCTTGGAATTTTGATTCTTATCAGAACCGCATCCTAAAAGGCCTGTTACCAATAGCATAATCATGGTACACACTAATAATAATTTCTTTTTCATTTGTCCATCCTCATTTACGAATATTTTTTTCTTTTGTTTGCATATCATTCGATACATTTCATAACATTTATATCATATTTAATGCCAACGTGCAATACTTTTCTTATAATTATGACATACAAATATAAAATGCAGCATTAGATCTATTGTTTAATGCTGCATTTCACTATATTTTATAATTTAAATTTATTAAGTTCTTCAATTATTGTTCTGCTTTGTTCTGCAAGATTTTCTGCTGAATCTGCAAGATATCTGCTTGAATTACTTAATTCCATAGTTGAAGCTGAAATTTCTTCTGAAGATGCCGAAGTCATCTCTGATATTTCTGTAATAGCTTCTATGCTTGCCTTTATTTCATTGCTGCTTTCATTCAGCATTTCAAATTCAGTATATGTCTTATCAAGCTCTGGTATAACGTCATTTACTGACTCATCATATTGAGGATCAGATACATAAATTTCACCATTCAAGGCCCTCTTAACGTAATCAAAGCTGCTTACATCCTCAGATGTCCCATACTGAGAATAAAGCATTCCATTTTGATCAATAATACCTATATCGATATGCGAATATGTATCCATATTTTCCTTAAGAACAGTCAATGTTCTATTCCAGTCACTATTGTACTCTCTTATTGCAATGTTATTTTGAAGTCCTCTTCCCATGTTAATTTTGGCTTCAAGACTTTCCATTACTAGATTTGATGCTTGAACGGCTGATTCTTCAAGCATTGATGTAGTATTTTTCATGGATAGCTTCATAGCTTGTCCGTATAAAGTCAAAGATAGCGCAAGCGTTGTGAGCAGACTGATTGTTCCAAATAAAAAACACAGAATACTGCTAAGCTTAATTTGTATATTATTATTTTGATTTTTTCTTTTGTTCAGCATTTGTATTTCCCCCATTCCTATTTACAATATTTAATAATATTATACATAAAAAATAACACTTTTAAAATATTTTTACAATTTTATTTAATTTACTTTAATTATTATCTTTATTTACATATTAAAATGTATTTTCCATATAAAAGCTCTATTTATAATTTCATTTTTCTTTAGTATGTTTCTAATATTATTTTCTCATATTTACAACAATAATTCATTTATGGTTTATAATAGATAATAATATTATATATACTATAATTCTCAGAAGGTGAAAAACATGAAACATAAAAGAATATTATTATCATTAATTATTTTTATTCTCTGCATCTTAGGATATAGATTTTATTTATATATCAGCAAAAGTTTTTCTAGTTCATATAATCAGCTTTCTTCTAATGAATATATACAGACTACTAATTCCGAAGATATAAACACTGCTGATAATGTTACAAAATATGACTTGTCATTTGCTGTCTTAGGAGATGTACACGATAATGAAGCTGATTTTCAAGATGCACTTGATGATATAAAAAGTACCGATATAATTCTTGATGCTCTTGTTTTAAATGGTGATACTGTTGATCAGGGAATAGATTCACAATATAAAACAATAACTTCAGTTCTAAATAATAATAAAGATAAGCTTCCAGATAAAATAATTAAAAACATTGGTAATCATGAATTCTACAATTATGATAACAGCAATAAATCGAGTGATGATGTAAATGAAAAGATACAGAAATATCTTAATTTTGCTGATGAAGAAAAAGTATATCATGATACATGGATTAAGGGATATCACTTTATATCCTTAGGATCAGAGGATGGAAATTCACCAACATGTAACTCCACCACAGCTTATATATCAAATGAACAAATCCAATGGCTCAAAGAAAAGCTTACAGAGGATTATGAAAAAGGCAGACCAATATTTATTTTTCTTCATCAGCCAATAATGCTCAACTGGGGATGGGGAGATATTCCTGGTACAAATGTAAGCACAGAATTAAATGATATACTATCCCAATATCCAGAGGCAGTACTATTTAATTCACATACACATAAACAAATGAGTAATGAATGCTTAAATACAGATAATAACTATACTGTTGCTCAGACAGGTGCTGTAAGCTATACTCTTTTCATAAATTCCGACAGCACACTTTCAAGAGATTTTTCATATATAAATGGGTTGTATGTAACTGTTTCCGGAAATAATGTAAACATAAGCGGACGTGATTTAAAGAATCATAAGTGGATACTTTCTAAAGATTTGATTTTCAAGGAACAGTAGTTCATTTTGGTTTAATATACAAGACTTATATTTTATAAATTTTATAGTATTTACTTATTGTTTATCTAGTGAATAATATTTATGTATAAAAAATTCAAATGTGAACTAAGTTCACATTTGAATTTAGAGTATTTATAACTATAAATTAATTTATAATAATTTTTTCTTGATTTCATTTTAAATAATCATTTTCTTAATAATCTATTAATCTAAATTATTCTTATCTTTTCTGCATTCCTTATTATGAGATCATATTTATCATGACTTAATTTATTCAAATAACCTTTAAATTCATCCTGCCATTCCTTTTGATTATTTTCCCATAAATCAAAATCTACGATATGCCTGTAAAGCAATGTTAATTCTATTTCTGACAGGCTGTTAAAGAATCTCTCGAATTCATTTCTAAACAAGCAGTCAGCTTTAAGCATATCAACTAAATCCTGAAGGCTTCTTATGTTAGTGTCTATTAAATCAATCTTATCTTGTACTGAGTCAATGTGTTTTTTGCGTAAAAAACGGTATTAAATTAATCCTAAATTTAATTTAATACCGTTTTATTTAAGCTATTATCTAAAATATTCTGATTTCATGATATCATCCAAATGTTTTACATTGGAAGTTGTAAGCAGTGCAATGCTCCCGCCAAAACGATTACTTATATAATTCAACACATAGGAATTTGGATCACTCTGCTCCTTTAACAGCTTTTTTAGTTTCATCTCATTAAAATATGTTTTATATTCATCTTTTATTATCTGTGACCTATTATATTGTCCTCCAAGAAGAGGTGAATATGCTACAAGAGTCATATCCTTATGATATTCAATATAACTTTCAAGCTCTTTATCTGCCGGTACCTGTGGAAAGAAATCTGAATCAATTGTAGGAGCAAGATAGCTGTACCTCTGCTGAACTGCACAAAAGAACCTATAATTATTCTTCATACATATATTTCTTGCAGACTCTATACGCCATGTCCTAAAATTGCTGCATCCAATTTCTTTGATCAGACCCTTATCTATAAGTTCATTCAATGTTCCAAGTGTTTCTTCCTGAGGTGTATTAAAATCATCAACGTGCAGATACAATAGATCAATACAGTCTATATTTAGATTTTCTAGGGATTTATTTACGCTGTCAATAATAACCTGACGGCTCAATCCCTGCATTTCTGAAAAGTCTTTTTTGCCATTCTCCTTTGGGAGAGCCCCCAGTTTTGTTGCAATATAAATATCACTGCTTTTACCATTCTTCTTAATCCACTTTCCTATAGTCTTTTCACTTTCACTTCCATCACCGCCGTTCCACACGGCATAATTATTTGATGTATCTATAATATTTCCTCCATTTAATATATAATTGTCAATTAATTTAAATGCGGTATCCTCATCAATCTTTGTTCCAAAATTAATAGCTCCAAGACCTATAACAGATGAATGTATAAATGATTTCCCTATTTGAACCTTCCTCATTAAAAATCCCTCCAAGATATTAAGCATTCTATAATATTTTATTTTTAAGCCGGCTTACCATATCATTATTATAGTACAATAGTAAAAATATTGAAATCAGGCACTTTTTTGTGGTATAGTTACAGAAAAGTAACTTAGAAGGTGATTATGTGATTGTAAACGAATGGGAAGCAGGATGCCCATTATTATTAACACAAAGGATAATACTCGGAAAATGGAAACTTTCAATTATATGGTTTCTTGCTCATAATAAAAAAATGAGATTTTCTGAATTAAAAAGAGCATTTGATGACTCAAAGCTTTCTCAAAAAATGCTTACTCAGCATCTCAGAGAGCTTGAAAAGGACAACCTTGTTTCAAGGCAGATATTTAATGAAGTTCCAGCAAAAGTTGAATATTCCCTCACTGAAATTGGCGAAAAATTTATTCCTGTAATGACCATGATGGAGGACTGGGGAAAATATTATATCACTCAGACAGGCATTGAAACTTTCTAGTAGCGATAAATAATTAATGAAAATTTTAACAGTCAGAGCTTATGCAGATGTATATGAAAGTAAAAGTTATTAGCTGACTGTTAACTCTTCCCTAAAAGGATCAAAATTATTAAACTATTATTTCTTTGTAAAAGAAAAGTGCTGAGCTAAATAAAATTCACTCAGCTCAGCACTTATATAAGATTCTTTTAATATTATTTTATCAATATTCTTTGTTTTACTCCCTTATCCTGATTATTTTATAATATCAATATAAGATGATCTTTCTTTACGCTGCTGCCTGACTGTCAGTTACAGTATGCATCTTAAGCATTGCAAATCTCGCTATTGGTTGTGCAACACATGCTTCTACAGCAAATGAATTTGATTTTTTCAAGAAAAAATAGTTTTTCATACTATTGCCATCTATTATCATGATCTATGAATCCATTTTTCTTTTTATGGTTTATAAAAGCTTTTGCTATAAATCCGCTTATAAATACAAAGAATGTTACAGCCCATCCACCTGCTATATTAGCCCATAGTGGATATCCTGAATCTGCTCCATATACTCCCCCTCCTGCAAATAGTGTATACAAATTCCATATGCAGAATACTGTCAATGCTAATGGTGCAATGAATTTTATTGAACCTATAAACCACCACTGAGGCATTTTGTATTTATTTGTATTCCTGTTGACTTCATGCAGAACTTTGTGTGGCTTAAATACCCATCCTACAACGATACATTCCAATGCACCTATGATTATCATATTATATTGATTAGTCCAGTTATCTACTATATCAAGCCATGCTAGTCCTGCCTGAGTTATGAATACTATTGATATAACTGCTGATATTATACATATTGTCTTTGTTGTTTTTCTCCTGTTGAGCTTAAATCTGTCTGCTACTGCAGTTGAAACACCTTCAACTATAGAAAATGCTGAATCTACTGCAAGTGATGCAAGACATAGATAGAATATCATTCCAAATAGAGCATTGATCCATCCTTCCTTTGTCAAGTTTGCTATTGCCTGTGGGAATATTATAAATGCAGTTGCTATACCTGATGCTGACATATCGTCAGTTGTCATTCCCACGCCATACATAGTTGTAAACATAACTATTCCTGATAATATGCTTACTCCAAGATCTGCAAATGCTATTATTGCAGCATCCTTTGCCACATTTGCTGAATCCTCAACATAAGAGCCATATGCAATCATTATTGCCATCATTATTGATAAACTATAAAATACCTGCCCTATCGCATCGATAATAAGATTTGACCATAATCCATTTGAACTTATTTCTGCAAAATTAGGAATGAAAAGCTTAGCAAGTCCATCAAGACCTCCCGGCATTGTAATTCCTTTGGCTGCCATTATTACAAGAAATAATAATGGAAGTGTAAGTCCTGTATATTTAACTACCTTACCAACACTTACTGTCCCCTTACGGATGCATAGATAAATAAGAATCCATGCAGCTGCAAGTACAAGTGCCATAGCTAAAGGAATGTGTACGCCAGAAATAGTCCATGAAGTCTGAGTGATATTTCCAAATAAAGAACTTGCTGCTTCTGAATCTCCTACCATACCTGCAAACTTAAAACTGAAAACTGCCATTGCTATTACCCATGCAAATACAGCTGCATAATATACTGAAATTGCAAATGCATTTGTTGTAGCTGCCCATCCTACGTACTCACTTTTCTTGTTAATGCTCTTAAATGCGCCTGGAGCACCCTGTCTTGTCTTTCTTCCAATTGCTATTTCCATTGAAAGCATTGGGATTCCTAATGCCAGCATGGCTATAGTATAAATAAGCAAGAAAGCTCCTCCTCCGTACTTAGCTGCAAGTCCTGGAAAACGCCATGCATTACCAAGCCCTACTGCAGATCCTATTGCTGCTAGGATAAACGTAACCCTTGAAGACCATAATTCCCTTTTTTCCATATAACCACCTTCATCTTTATAATTTCTATATACTATAAGTAACAGTATATTCTAGATGACATATATAATTTATATATCTTTTGAATATCAATTATACCACTTTTTTATTTTTTGTTATCATTTTAAAACAATCTGTAAGCATTATAATTTTATTTTTATTAATTTTATATAAAATAACATCTATTTTTATAAATAGTATAATGATAAGTATTTATATTGGAACTTTTTCTAATTAATATTCTAACAAAAAAGCCTGATTCATTAGATTTTTTTATCTAATAAATCAGGCACATAAGCTTAAATTTCAATAATCTATTTCTACATTTTTATTCTATTATTTGAAATATAATTGTATCAGCTTATCATATCGAAAAAGCTTACCTGGTCGCTTTCCTGAAGTCCATTAAGACATCCGAATTTTCTCAATAAATCAGTAGCTGAATTACCTATTTTTGCACGTTTCTTTAAATTATCCACAGAGCTTATTGGCTCTATTTCATGAACCGCAGCATATATTGATTCTGCTGCAACGTTACCCATTCCTGCAATACTGTTAAAAGGAGGCCTCAACCCTTCTTCTTCAACTTTAAATTTTGTTGCATCTGACTTATATAAGTCAATTGGAAGGAACTTAAATCCCCTTTCATACATTTCAAGCACTATTTCAAGGTCATCATACATATCCTTATCCTTTGGTGCTGCATCATTTCCCTGTGCAGTTATTTCTGCCATCTTTTCCTTTACCTTGTCTTTTCCAAAAATCATATATTCTGCATCAAATGATTTTGCCCTTATTGAAAAATATGCTGCATAATATGCCTTTGGTATATGAACTTTAAACCATGCAATTCTGAATGCCATCATAACATAAGCTGCAGCGTGAGCCTTAGGGAACATGTATTTAATCTTCTTACATGAATCTATATACCATTCAGGAACATCATTTTCCCTCATAAGCGCTTCATATTCCGCCCATTTTTCAGGATCTTTCAGTGCCTTACCCTTACGTACTGTTTCCATTATTTTAAATGATGTGTTCTTAGGAAGTCCTTTCTTAATAAGATAAACCATAATATCATCTCTACAACAAACAGCATCACTGATACTTGTAATTACTCCTGCATCAATAAGATCCTTTGCATTTCCAAGCCATACATCAGTACCATGTGAAAGACCTGAAATACATAAAAGGTCTGAAAAAGTCATAGGAAGTGTGTCAACAAGCATTCCTCTTACGAATTTTGTACCGAATTCAGGTATTCCAAAAGTTCCAACTTTTGAATTTATCTGCTCAGGAGTTACACCTAAAGCTTTTGTTGATGAAAATAATGACATGGTTTCCTTATCATCAAGAGGAATCTTATGAGGATTTATTCCCGTAATATCCTGAAGCATCCTTATTACAGTAGGATCATCATGACCCAGTATATCAAGTTTCAAAAGATTCTGATCAATTGAGTGATAATCAAAATGTGTTGTTATAATATCTGAATCAGGGTCATCTGCCGGATGCTGTACTGGACAGAATTCAAATATTTCCCGTCCTTTAGGTACAACTATAATTCCTCCTGGATGCTGTCCTGTTGTTCTCTTTATTCCAGTACATCCTTTTGCTATTCTCGTGATTTCTGCTTTATTTATAGGTATATTCTTTTCTTCATAATACTTCTTCACATACCCAAATGCTGTCTTTTCTGCAATTGTTCCTATTGTCCCGGCTTTGAATGTAGTTCCTTTACCAAATATGACTTCTGTGTATCTATGAGCCTTTGCCTGATATTCTCCTGAGAAGTTTAAATCTATATCTGGTTCTTTGTCTCCATTAAATCCAAGGAATGTTTCAAACGGAATATCCATTCCATCCTTATCCATGCTTTCACCACATACAGGGCATGCCTTATCAGGAAGATCAAATCCATTCTTGGCTCCATAATCATTAAAATCTGAATGTTTGCACTTAGGACATCTATAGTGGGGTGGAAGTGCGTTAACTTCTGTAATACCAGTCATATAAGCAACTACAGATGATCCTACAGAACCTCTGGAACCAACAAGATAGCCATCTTCATTTGATTTCCAAACAAGCTTCTGTGCAATTATATACATAACGGAGAACCCGTTTGTTATGATGGAATCAAGCTCCCTGTCAAGTCTCTCCTGAACAATTTCTGGAAGTGAATCCCCATATAATTCATGCGCCTTTCCATATGCTATATCCTTTATTGTCTGCTCACATCCATCAATGTGAGGAGGACATTTTTCTGGAGATATTGGACTTATCTGCTCACACATATCAGAAATCTTGTTTGTATTTGTCACTACTACTTCATATGCTTTTTCCTCTCCTAAATATGAGAATTCTTCAAGCATTTCTTCTGTTGTCCTCAAATATAGAGGTGCCTGCTGGTCTGCATCCTTAAATCCCTGTCCAGCCTCAAGTATACGTCTATATATTTCATCCTCTGGATCCATAAAGTGAACATCTCCAGTTGCAACAACAAGCTTTCCAAGTTTTTCTCCAAGGCTTATTATCTTTTTGTTTATTTCCTTCAAATATTCCTTATCTGGAACCTGCTCATTCCTTATAAGATAATCGTCATTTCCAAGAGGCTGGATCTCAAGATAATCATAACTCTTAGCAATGTTTTCAATTTCTTCATCAGGCTTCCCTAAAAGTATGGCTTGAAATAACTCTCCTTCACTACATGCACTTCCAAGTATGAGTCCTTTTGAATACTTTTTAAACATACTTTTTAGTATACGCGGTTTTTTATAGAAATAATCAAGATGAGAATATGATACAAGCTTATACAGATTCTTTAATCCCACATAATCCTTTGCAAGTATTATTGCATGGTAAGTTTTAAGTTTTTTATACTGAACCTTCTGAGATTCCTCATCACATGCATATTTTTCTATATCAGAAACTGCCTCTGCTCCTCTTTCCTTCAGCATATCCATCATTACATTAAATACTTTTACCGTAGTATCTACATCATCTAAAGCCCTGTGTGCAACTTCCACTTTTATTCCCAAGTTCTTTGCAATTCTTCCAAGCTTATAACTCTTGTATTCTGGGAAAAGATCCTGCGCAAGTGTCAATGTATCTAGATATGTGAAATCAAAATCATAGCCTAAAACTCCTGCATAATGCTTCAAAAAACCAATATCAAATTCTGCATTATGAGCTACTAGAACAGTGCCTTCAATAAATTCCAGAATTTTAGGAAAAACCTTATCTATTGTCTGTGCATCCCTTACCATATCATCAGTAATGTTTGTAACTTCAACAACCCTTGGAGGAATAGGCTTTTCTGGATTTACAAATGTGCTGAATTTATCTATTACCTTGCCATCCTTTACCTTCATTATTCCAATTTCAGTTATTTTTTCTAATTTAGGAGAAAAACCTGTTGTTTCAAGGTCTAGTACACAATACGTCGTATCAATGCTCTGTCCTTTAATATTTTTTACAGATGGTTTCTTATCTGGAGCAAGGTATGCTTCTACACCATAGATAATCTTCATGTCTTTGTTATCTCTTCCTAGAAGCTTATGAGCTTCTGGAAAAGCCTGAACAACACCATGGTCAGTTATGGCAATTGACTTCATGCCCCAGCTCATTGCTCTCTTTATAAGATCACCAGCACTAGACATTGCATCCATCTGACTCATCTTTGTATGCATATGAAGCTCTACCCTCTTGACTTCTGAATTATCAACTCGTTTAACTCTTTTAATTCCATTTGTTTCCACTATGATATTTGCAATTATTTCAATTTCACCAGAAAACTTGCTGTATCCTGAATTTCCACAAAGTCTTACACCTTTAGCCTTTTTCAGCTTTGAAATAACTTCATCACTTTGTTCTGGCTTAAGGAAAGACTTGCAGCACATAGAACTTGATCCATCGTATAAATCAAATGAAACAAGTATCTTTCCGCTTCTAAGCTCTTTTGTTTCTATATTTGATATTTCCCCTTCAATGGCAACTATTCCTTCGTATGGAGTGATATCTATTATTTTTACTATACGTTCCTTTATGTTGCTGCTCCTGCCAAGAATAAGAAATGGATTATTCTTTTTGCTGCTCTTTCCTTCACTTTTTGGTTCTGAACTATCAGATGAATTAAATCCTTTATTAAAACTTCCAGAAGCTGCTGAAGACATTGATGACGTTCCTTGCGCAGAACTGTTTCCTACACTTGCCTGATTAAAGCTCCCAGAGCCCCAATAGCCTGCTTTAATTTCCTTCTGTATCTTTGCCATTTCTTCTTTTTTCTTGTCTTCGTTAAGTTTATTCTGCTCTTCACTGCTTACAATATCCTTAAAATTTATCTTGTATGTCCTGCCATAAAGATTCTTGACTGCTTCCTGAATTTCAGTATCGTACTTCAGATTTTTCAGCATATGGGAAACTGCAATATTGAAGCTGAAATTTATTTCCTTATCCTTTATTTCATAATCACAGTTATTTATTACTGCCTTTAAATATGGATGTCTATTGGATAAAGCATATAAGATATTATCCATCTCATTTTCAAGAGGATTCATATCTACACCATCTGAATACTTAATTATGATTCTAGATTCATTCAAAAGGAATCTTTCCCTTATAAAGCTGTTAAGTCCTTCAATTTGATTTACATCAATGTATTTATCTGAACTCACTTCAATTTCAAGTATCTTGCTTTTCTTTTTCAGCCTTATCTTTTCGACAACTGCACTATTTATGCTGCCATCATTAGCATAGTCACTAAAAACCTCATTAATCCTTTTCACTGCTATCCAAACCTTCCATAATAAACTTTTAGCATTTACATTATACATAATAAATTACTTAATTACCATATATTAAAAAGCTTGAAATAAATAAACATTATATAAAAACAATACCCTATCTCGCTATATTTAGTATCTGCTTAAATTGTTAAAATATTTAAAGATTTAATCCTATTATAAATGTAAAAAGTGTTATTCAGCCTTAACCAAGCATCTATACAGATAATGGTAAAATAAATAGCCGCACAATGTACGGCTATCCATAATTATATACTATACTAAGCTTCTCCATTTGTTCTCATGACTTCTTTATGCCAGTAAAAACTCTTCTTTAATATATCTTTTTAATAATCTATTTTCTATTTTTCTCAATCCACTCTACAGCATAATCAACAATTTCCCTCTGCTTCATAAACCTGATTTCTCCATTTCCTATTAGAGCTTTATTTACTTTATGATCTTTTTCAAAATCCCTGCCAATGTCTTCAAAGTCTTCACCATCTACAGCAAGAGTATTATATGTTACCCATTTTCTTTTTCCATCAATCATTACTGCACTGCTTTCATTTACATTGTGCTTTCCTGGATATTCTGCTCTCACATCTGCTAAATGGATAGAAGTGTTCTTATCATATCCAACCCCTATGAGAAGTACATAGCCATCAAGCTTATATAGTTTTCCAATAGGAGAATCTTCACCAAATATATTGCTTAAGTCATGATCCTTTGTCAAGTAATGTGCGTATTTTCCAAGTGCAGCAACAGAACGTGCAGGATGGTCGCTTCTTTCTGCTCCCGGCCATCTTCTGAACATTTCTGCAACCTGTCCCATAGTGTTTGTTGGAGTTATGTCCTTATTATATGCAGGCCAG
This sequence comes from Bacillota bacterium, assembly GCA_023399035.1. Classification (GTDB taxonomy): domain Bacteria; phylum Bacillota; class Clostridia; order Clostridiales; family Clostridiaceae; genus Clostridium. The sequence goes on from JAEWQX010000199.1 coordinate 33,808, forward strand.
TTGTCCCTTATTATCTGCCACCACTCTTTTGGCTCCTGCCAATGTACACCATCTTCAGGGTCTAAGTTCTTCCAGCTTTGTGTAGGCATCATTATTGTTCCTTCACTTCCAACACAGTCTATTAAAGCTTCTATGACAATCTGAGCACCTCCGCATACAAATCCAAGACTATTCAAGGATGTATGAACCATTATGGATTGTCCTTCCCTAACTCCTGCTTCTTTAAACCCTTTTATTAAATCTTCCTTTAAAACAATTTTCCTTTTTTCATCAATATTTTTCATATATAACCTCTCCTTATTTAATTATTTATATTGATAGATAAATTCAATCCCTATGCAGCCTTATATGCTTCCTTCTTAACAGTGAAAACCCTGTCATGAAGTGCCATATCAAGTAGTACATCACGCACCTCCTGACAGTCATATTTTTTCGTCTTATGTACAACATCCATTCTTTCCTTCCAGCTTAATTTATCAATAGATTTTTTATCATTCACACCTCCTTTAATATTGATGAACAAAGCTATGAATCCCAGGTAATATTTTTCATCCATATACGCTTTTTAAATACAATGAGAGATATAATAAGCCTTACACATTCCTCTAAGGACAATATGAAATATACAATATATATAGGAAGATTAAATGTGAATGCAGCTGCAAATCCCATAGGCATTCCAAACATCCATGTTCCTACAATATCTATGCCCATTATAATTTTTGTATTTCCTCCGCTTCTTAATATTCCACCGCCTAATATCATATTTAATACTTTTGCAAAAAGAAGTATTGAAAATGCATAAAGTATATAAACTGTATCATTCCTTATGAAATTTTCAACAGGGAAAATCTTCACATAATAAACAGCACTTAATGAAAGCAATATTCCTAAACCAACGGATCCTGCTGCTCCTATACGCATCATTTTAACTGACATAGCATAAGCATCCTCATATCTGTCGTCACCAAGAGCCTTTCCTGTAATTATACATGCTGCAGCCGCTATTCCGGAAAAAGCTCCTATAAGAAGTGACTGGATTGGATTTGTTAGTGTCATTGCTGCACATGCGTCTGTCCCAATTCTTCCATAAATCATTGCATATCCATTTTCACCAAGGCTCCACAAAAATTCACATATCAATATAGGATATAAAATGATCAGTGCTTTTTTTATGAATTCTCTGTTTAAAGAAATATGAAAAGAAATATATACATCTTCTCTATTTTTTACTCTTAAGAAGAATATTAATACTAATAAGAATTCGCTCATCCTTGCAATGACTGTTGCCCATGCAGCTCCCTCAAGGCCCATTTCTGGAAAGATAAATTTACCAAAGATAAGGAAATAATTCAAAACCGTATTCATTATTACTGAAATAATGCTTGCACACATAGGATATCGCGCATATCCAAGACACCTTAATAAAGTTGATATTATAAGTGTCAATGTCATTGGAATAAAGCCTGCTGCTATTATCCTGAGATAAGAAGCTGAAGCATGTATTGCAGCTGAATCAGTGGAATATATAGCCATGAGCCTTACAGGCATTATAACTGATATTAATGTAAAAAATCCCCCCAAAATCAAAGCAAAATATAAATTGTATATGAAGCTGTCACTAATTCCTTTTTTGTTTTTGTTTCCATAGTATTGTGATATCAGTATTCCTGCACCTGCTGCAATTGCAGAAACAGTTACAGAAAAAATCGAAGAAAACTTTCCACCAAGGCCTGCTCCTGTAATGCTTACACTGCCAAGCTGACCTACCATTATCTGATCTATGACGCTTACCCCCGATTGAAAAAAACTCTGAATTGTTATAGGAACTGCAACATTTATCATTTCCTTATTGAATTCTTCTTTATTAAAAAGTTCCTTACCAATTTCCTTTCTATTGAACATATCCTCTCCCCTTTTCTTTTTCTTCATACTGCTATTTCAATAAACATGCAACGCTTTTTCTTTCTACAACCTCAACAGGAAGTATAATATTGTTTTCTTTTATATCTCCAGATATTTGGTCATTTAAAAGCTCCATTGCTTTTGCAGCCCTAATCTTTATGTCCTGTCTTATTGTTGTAAGTGAAGGTCTTACAATCTGTGCTGCAGGAATATCATCAAATCCAGCTATTGATATATCGTATGGAATCATGTATCCACGGTCAGCAAGATAATTCATTACTTCAATTGCATATGCATCTGATGCGCAAAATACAGCAGTAAAATCCTTTATCTTATTTTCAAAATCTTTATAATACATCATCCGCTCGGCCTTATGCATTGGTATGATTTCCAATACTGCATACTCTTCATTAATATGATTGTCAATGAATGACTTCCTCAATCCCATATATCTGTTATAATCCATACACTGGTCATTATCAGATACATAAAGTACATGCTTATGTCCCATATTTATGAGGTACTGTCCCATCAAATAGCCTCCCTGAAAATCATCAATGCTCACATTAGCACACTTTTCTTCTGGTTCAAAAAAGCCATCCATCACTACAAAAGGAATATGCATCTGCTTCCTTATACTGTTATAGTCCTGGGAGCAGAAACCTATCAATATTAGTCCTGCCATATTCCACATAGAAGCATACTTTACGACTTCACTAATATTGTCAGTAATCTTAATCATCATGAAATAATTGTTATTTTCAATTTCCACTGCAATGCTATCCATAAGTGATGAAATAAATGGATCTCGAAGAATTTTTCCTTCATATTTGTCGTGCTGTGAAATTACCACGCATATAATCTTTGAGCTGTTCTGCGCAAGGAGGATTCCAGCCATATTAGGTATATAGTGCTTTTCATCCAGCATCCTCTGAACCCGTTCAACAGTCTTGTCCGATATCTTCTTTGTCTTTCCATTTATAACATTGGAAACTGTTGCAGTGCTTACCCCAAGTTCCTCTGCAATATCCTTTATTGTTACTCTTCTATTAGAATTTACCTCCATTATTAATATTTCCTTTCATAAACTATTGCTAATTAATTGTAATAAAATAATTTGAATGTAATTTTAAACTTATATCTATTTTATAAATGAATTCCATATTTTGTATTTCAATTAATAGATTAACACACTTCTATTTATATATCAAAGGTTAATCGCATAACCTTTTGAACTTTTATTTATTACTTTTTCCATAAAAAAAGCTCAATATCTGCTGTTCAAACACAGATATTAAGCTTTATTTATAATCTATTCCATATTAATCTGTTCATTCTGAAATACCAGAAATCAAATCTACAGTTGGAGATTTTTCCAAGCTTTTTTCTGTATGAAATTCATATTCCACATTTAAAGGTTTATAGCCGCTTTCTGGCAGCCACTTCTTATTTTATCATTTGATTTCATCCATATTCTTATTCTTTTTTAACTTAACATGATCACCATAAATTTTCCTTGCTCTCTTAAGTGCTTCATCATAGCTCATTCCTTCAAAATATAACTGAGCTGTTTTATCTGCAATTTTTCTATTTTCATTTTCTTTAGCTATAACATATGCTGCTATGACATTCATATTTTCCTCCAAATTAATTGCTGCTTCCAAATAAGTTATATTTCTATATTGATTATTCAGTGAAAAACCTCAAATATTTATTTCTAGATTTACAACACAATGATAATCACAAAAATATAATGTTATTTCCCCTTTATTTCTTTGAATATCTTTTTAAAATCTGTCAAGAATTAAAATGCCAGGTTTTCATTTACTTATATTACTACCCTAACTTTTACAGCTGCTTTCCAACAAAGAAGGCAGCTTATATTTTAAATTAGTATTATTTAAATTAAGATAAAATTATAATTACTGTTAGTAATACTTAATAACTTTAAATTATTAAGTATATTGATAAATCAATGTACAGTGAAATATTTCTAAAAATATGGATAAATCATTTCTGCAGGATAATCTTATACATGATTAATAAACTTAGATTTGCAGGATAATCCTGTAAAGAAAAACTTTTTACCTTTGAAGCTTATAAGGACTTCCATAAATACATGAAAGAAGAAATATTTTAAATGGCATGTTTAAATAGTATGCCTGCATTATTCATATTATACATATACTTTCCTAAGGCTATTGATTATATTATTGAAACATAAATCCATAAATAGCGCATTTCATATGTATTCAGTCTTTTCTTTAACTTAATGTGAAATATTTTTTATAAATAAATAAGAATATATTAAGATTCACTTTAAATTAATCATCTTATATAAAAATACAGCTATACATCTTATGTGCTTATTATTCATATCTTACTTATATTTATATATGGATTCATAAAAATGCTGTACATAAAATATGTTATAATTAAAACTTAAAACAGTATTACTTTTAATAAAGGAGATTAATCTATGGATTTAAAAATAAGACAGGCATGTAAATCTGATTATAAAAAAATAGAATTATTGACAAGGGACGCATTCTGGAATGTATATAAACCTGGATGTGATGAACACTTAGTTGTTCATAATATGCATAGGAATAAAAGCTCCATTGAAGAACTGGAATTAGTTGCAGTATGCAGCAATAAAATTGTGGGACACATACTTTACAGCAGAGGATATATAAAAGGCATGGATAATAATACATTTTTAACATTTGGACCACTCAGCGTTTCTCCATCATTTCAAAAGAAAGGGATTGGAAGCAGCCTTGTTAAGACATCACTTGAAAAAGCATATGATTTAGGAATTTCAGCTGTCTTTATTACTGGAAATCCTGATTATTACAGTAGATTTGGATTTGAATCGGCATCTAAATATGGAATTTATCTTGATGGAATACCTTTAGATGATGACTGCCCATTTTTCATGGTAAAGAGTCTAAAAAAAGATGCATTAAAGAACATGAGTGGAATTTATCTTTTTGACAAATGCTTTTATGTTGACAGCAATGAACTGAGTGAATTTGAAAAACAATTTCCATATAAAAAGAAAGAAGTACGAGAAGGACAGCTGTAAATCATTATTTTTTCAGCTTTATTCCTCATCATCATATATAATTTAGCCAGGCCCGCAGTAATTATAATTGCGGGCTTCTAATTAAATTTTTATATTATTTGAAGCTTTCCATTGCTCTTTCAGCCCATGATGAATCTTTAAGTATAGCTCTTCCTACTCCTACAAGATCAGTTTTTCCTGATGCAATAAGCTCTTCTGCTGCCCTGCTTTCTGTTATTCCTCCTGTGAGGATGACTGGAATATAAAAATATTTCATACAGAATACCAGTATGCACTTTTTAGTAAGATATTATCTAAAAAGAAAGTATGGCTGGATTTAATTGCATTCTGTATATTAACTATAATATGAACGAACTTTGAAACATCTTAATGCTAATCGATAAACATTGCTGTTCTGTAAAGGCATATTCATCACTTAGAACTCCATATAGCAGAAATGTAATTTCAATTGGAGACAGTGCAGCTTTTGTTAAAGTGGAAGTACAGAGGGCATCTATGTATGGATACCATGCAGCAAATGCCATAAAAGACGAATTCAATAAAGAAAATGGTTTTGAGAAATATAGTGACTGGTGAAATAAATCATTTGATAAAATTCAAAAAATCAAAGATTTGTAACTTAAAGGCATGCTTCAGAACATAAATCATATTAATACACTTTCATAGTAGCTAAAAATAAAACAATGAATATATACTATCTCAAGCAATATATTCATTGTTTCTCTTTATACATAATTAGAAATATTATAGATTTACCATTAATTTACATTATCCTAGTACAGCTTGTATAAATTTCTTTTTTAAATTTACCTTATAGCATAATAGCACTCCGCATACAGCTCCTACTACTGCCTGAAGTATCTGGAATGGAAGCTTTAAAACAGCATACTGCACTGTGCTATAAATAAAAGCTCGTCCAAATGTATATCCTGCTACCATTATGACTGCACCTAATGATACTCCAATAACAGCACCTATAGGCTCACGATCTTTAAACATCTTATTTGCAGCTAATGAAATTACAACTGCCTGAATTCCATGAGTTACAAGTGATACAAACATTGGTGCAGGATAAAATATCATATCTCCAAGAAATGCTCCTACACCGCCAACTATAAAAGCACCTAATGGATCTAAAAGAATTGCTGCAGTACATATAATCACATCATTTAAATAAAGATGTCCTCCTGGTACTGGTATGCTGAATGAACTCAATACTATATTCATTGACATAAATAAAGCTGTAAATGTAAGCCACTTTACTTTGTTTTCTATCTTCATATATATTCTCCTCATCTAAAACTATAATAATTATTTTAATAAAGCTTTAAAATATAACAATGCATTGATATTTATTTAAATCCTTTTTTTATATAATATCACAATTTATTACTTCTTCAAATTGTATCGTTACATTTATATATCAATGATTGTAAGAAATAACCTTTGATAATATTCCTAAATGTCATTTTATTTTCTAGTTCACTGCCAGCACATAAATTATGTTATTATAATATAAAAAAACAGCTTGTGATAGCTGCATGCATAAACAAAGGAGACAATAATAATGAATAAGCTGAAAAAAAGCTGATATTTATGCTGCCTTTTTCTTTGTTATTTTGCTTCATAAGTGTTTAAAATATTTCTACATAAAAAAATTTAACACAGGAGATAATATGGATTCTAGATTTAAAGTCAAACAAATTACAAAATTGTATGAAAGCTGTGAAAGATGCGGATTGCCAGTCATAAACTGTATCTGCAGCATTGTTAAGAAAATAAATACAAAAGCAAAAATATGGATTTTATCCACTGAAAGGGAGTTCCGCAGGCCTTCAAACACAGCAAGGCTGCTTAAGCTTGCTGATCCCGATTCAACTGAACTCTTTCTCTGGGAGAGAACAAATCATCCCAAAAACTTGTTCAATATATTAACAGCAGTTCTTTTGATGTATATATACTCTTCCCTACTGAAAATTCCCTGTCAGAAGAGGATTTTCGCCACAGAAATCTTAATAAAAATATAATTGCATCAGATAATTGTAATTCTGATAAAAGTTCATTCCCAAATGATAATGAAGAATCAGGCTATGATGAATTAACTAATATCTGCAGTGATCCTGAAAGTAATCTGAAGAGTAATTCTCATTGTGTAAAGGTTCCAGCTTTTATAATCTTAGATGGTACATGGAAAGAAGCTGCAAGAATGTTCAGGCTTAGTGAGTACTTAAAGGATATTCCAAGCATTTCACTAAACCCAGATCATAGTTCAGAATATACTCTGAGAAGAGGTGCCTCTGATGGGGAGCTATGTACTGTTGAAGCTGCAATTGAAATTTTGAAGCTGAACGGTGAAATTGAGCATGCTGATTATATAAAAGAAATCTTTGACTTATTCATGAAAAGTTTTAAAGCAGGTGCAAGCGGTGCAAGGCTTAAGGATTTTTAGTAAATGACTATGAGCACATGATTTATTTCAAAAAGAAACTATAACCTGAAAAATCGTTATTGATATATAATACGTATCTATGATACTTTTTCGCAATCATAGCTCATATAAGCCTTGATTCAGCATATATCATTTATAAATTAATAATTAAAATACATATTAATGAAATAGATACTAAAAATAAGTACAAATATTGAATTTATTAGACAGGAGGATGTACATATGAGTAATTTTAAAAAAGCAATTTTTGCCGGCGGATGTTTCTGGTGCATGGTAAAACCATTTGATTCATATGATGGAGTAAAAAAAGTTACTGTGGGATATACAGGAGGCCATGTGAAAAATCCTACATATGAAGAAGTATGTACAACTGAAACTGGTCATTATGAAGCTGTTGAAATACTGTATGACGAAGAAATATTAAAATATGTGGAATTAGTTGAAGCATTTTTCATGAGCATTGATCCTACAGATGAAGGTGGCCAGTTCAATGACAGGGGTAAAAGTTATGAAACAGCTGTATTTTATACTGATGATGAACAAAAGCGCATAGCCGAAGAATATAAAATAAATTTAGAAAAAAGCGCTATCTTTAATGAACCGATAGCAGTCAAGATTTTAAAGGCTGAAGAGTTCTATCCTGCTGAGGAGTACCATCAGAATTATTATAAGAAAAATCCATTCAGATACAAGGCATATTATGCAGGTTCAGGAAGAAAATACTTTTTAGAAAACACATGGAAGCTATCAGACCTTGAAAAAGAGGAACTAAAAAAGAAGATGACTCCCCTTCAATATAAAGTAACACAGGAAAATGCCACTGAACCTCCTTTTGATAATGAATATGATGAAAACTTTGAAGAAGGAATTTATGTGGATATAGTTACAGGAAAACCTCTATTTTCTTCAAAGGATAAATTCAATTCAGGCTGTGGATGGCCTGCTTTTTCAAAGCCCATAAATAAGGGCTATGTCAAAGAAGAATCAGATTTGAGCCATGGTATGTTCAGGACTGAAGTAAGAAGCACTCATGGAGATTCCCACCTTGGCCACGTATTCAATGACGGACCACAGGAAAGCGGTGGGCTCAGATACTGCATAAACTCAGCTTCATTAAGATTTATTCCTAAAGATAAGATGGTTGAACTTGGATACGGAGAATATTTAAATAGACTATAATAGTTCTTTCAATGTAAATTATTTTACACCATTTAATAATACAAAAAAGAAAGCAGTAGATTTGTTTGCGTAAATATTTCTGCATTTCCCTGCATCTCTTATAATATGAATGTTAAAAATGTAAAGGAGTATAAACAGATTTTAATAAATATTCTTATACTCCTTATATATACATCTTCAATATATTATCTGCTGTATTCCTGAATTACTTCAATTATATAGTTCTGCTCTTCCCTGCTTAATTCAGGATAAACAGGAATTGCAAAAGTCCTGTGAGAAAGGTACTCTGCATTTGGCATATCTCCTTCCTTATATCCAAGGCTTTTATATACTTTCTGCATATGCATTGGAACAGGATAATATACTCCTGTGCTTATTCCTTTTTCCTTCAGCTTATCTACAAGTTCATCTCTGTTTTCACTTTGAACTACAAACATATTGAAGCCTGAAACTGCTTCATTTATTATTTTAGGCATAGTAAGAGATGTATCTTTTAACTCCTTATAATAGATATCTGCATTGCAGTTTCTCTTTTCTATCCATCTATCAAGTTTTGGAAGTTTGACACTCAATATTCCAGCCTGAAGTGCATCAAGTCTTGTATTAAATCCTATAAGGTAATTGTAGTACTTTAATGGATTATAAACTGTGTCATCATGCCCTTCACTGCTTTCTATATCTTCATTTATATTATTCAAAAGATTGTACGCTCTCTGTCCGTTTTCACCACTTCCATGAGTTCTTAAAGCTTTTACAATTATGGCAATATCATCATTGTCAGTAGTTATCATTCCACCATCCCCTGCACATCCAAGATTTTTTGTAGGGAAGAATGAAAAACATCCTACATCTCCAAGAGAACCGCTTTTTCTGCCCTTGTAAACTGATCCTGCTGCCTGTGCTGCATCTTCTATAACAAGTAAATTATGCTTTTCTGCTATTTTTTTTATTTCATCCATTTCTGCTGGCTGTCCAAATATATGTACAGGCATTATGGCTTTTGTTTTTGGTGTTATCTTTTCTTCAATTTTAGATGGATCAATATTATAGGTATCCTTCCTTACATCAGCAAATACTGGTACCGCCCCAACACATGAAATGCTTTCAGCTGTTGAAAAGAAAGTAAAAGGTGTAGTTATTACTTCATCTCCCTCTCCAATGCCACATGCCATAAGTGCTACAACAAGGGCATCTGTCCCGTTTCCTACAGATATAGCATGCTTTACTCCTATATATTTAGCAAATTCCTCTTCAAAATCTGTAACATTCTTTCCCATTATATACTGCGCACTGCTCAATATCTCCTTTGTCACTTTATCTAATTCTGTTTCTAAAGTTTTATACTGTGCTTTTAAATCAACTAAAGGTATATTCATTTTCAAAATCTCCTCACATTTTTATATTTAAAAATCATCATTTTATATTCTGTAGTAATATCTGCTCCATATCAGCTGGATGTTTGAATCACATTCATATATTGCAATTAACAGAACTTTATGATTTTTAAAGATTCTTACCCAGAATGAAAATTCTTAATTATATAAACCCTGCCTTTATATATTTTTTCAGCATGTTTAAATAACAGAATTATCTCTATTAACAAGATTACACTCTGACCTTAGGTAAGAGTCAAGCAGTAATTTAATATGATAACATTTAATTATAATTAAGTCATATATGAGGGTTATATAAAAGCAGCTTATGCACAGTTTCGTCCTAGTTCATAAGCCGCTCCACTTATTTATTTCCTGCATTTAAACATGCATGTCTTTGTAGTTATTGAAATATTCTTGTTGGTCTTTATATAATCATTGAGATACTTTTTAAATTCTCTTCTCTTTTCACCAACAAGGACCCTGCTTCCTTGAATTGTTGATGCCTTGTATGATACAACAGGTTCTGGGTCATTTACTATTATCTTACCATCAAGGATCTTCACATCCACATTATCAAAGTAATTCTTGAGTATGGATTCTCCATTTTCAAGTTCAAATCTTGTAGAATATCCATTGCTGTTAAGCCCGCTTTCCGAATCAAACTTTTCCACAAGGTTATTTAACTCTCCCATGGATATCTTTGAATTGGCAGTGACATAAAATGTGCCTCCAGGTACGAGAACCCTTTTTATTTCCTTAAGAGCCTTGTCAATGTCTGGAATGAAATAAATCATATGCTGTGCAATTACTGCATCAAAGGTATTATCATCAAAAGGAATACTTTCTGCATTTATTTCCATAAACTTAAAATCATGATTTACATCCTTTAAATTATCCTTTGCAATTTTAAGCATGCTCCTTGAAAAATCTGATATATATATATCAAGTCCTTCATTTATATCATCCTTATTCTTTGCCCATAACTTTCCTGTACCACAGCCAAGTTCAAGTATCCTGCCATAATTGGGAAGGTCCATATTATCAAAGCACCATTTATCCCAGTCAACCTTATTGATATTGTAGCTGTGGAGATTGCTTCTTAGATTAAGGTTCTTATCATTCTTATACTGCTCCTTAACACATCTCTCCATATTTGTTATCTTTATAATATCTATAAGATTGTTTGCATCTAAAAATCCCTTTTCCTTTGCAGACCTTTCAGCCTTATTAAACACACTTATTACTTCTTCAATATGCTTTTTCTTTTCCTCAAGGGCTTTTTTCTGAATTGCAATCATATTTTCCAGATTTTCACCGCTTTCATTCAAGACATTCTTTATTTCACTTAATGATAATCCTATAAACTTAAGTGTTGTAATCTGCTGGAGCTTAAGAAAATCATCTTCGCAGTAAATCCTGTACCCGCATTCAGTTTTTGATGAAGGCTTCAAAAGGCCTATCTTATCATAATGAAGCAGCGTCTTGACCGTAACTCCTGATCTTTTAGCAAATTCACCAATCTTCAAATTATTCCCCCCAAATCTATATGAGTATGTCATTATATAATTTATAAATATTAATTATGATAATCTCACTGCAATTATACTTCATACTATAACTATAGCATGAAGTATAATTAACACATATATTTATATTAATGTCATACCTTAGGTAAGAGTCAATATAGAATTATCTTATATCTTTTCTTGAATATAGCTTTGCAGTAATTAAATATGATAGTATAGTCAATGCAATTCCTGTAATAACAGTGAAAATTTCTATATTTCCCACAGATATGCTTATACTTTCCAAATGAACTTTTGATAAAACTGAAGTTATTGCACTTGAAAAACATATTGGTGTCAATGCTAAAAATACAAGTATTATTCTTGCTTTATTGAAACCTACTACAAGAGCTATTGGAACAACCACATCAACTATGATAATTCCTGTAATGATAACAGCCACATTTACAGCTCCCATTGGAACATCTTGAGTTGTTATTACATTAAACATATTTAGCACAATATATAAGAAATCAGCAAGTATAATTGTACCTACAATATTAATAAACCCAAACACATATTTAGAT
>JAEWQX010000217.1 GCA_023399035.1 Bacillota bacterium
ATATTATATTAGATCATCTTGATTATTGTAATTTAAAAAATCAGAGCATCATTCCTTTATATTTCCTGCTATTTTAATTCATTAAAGTATTTTTATCTGGAACATAAAGTGTGATTTTTGTTAGATGATTATAAATACAAATGTTATTATTAGTTATATATGACTAAAATTATAGAATAATTTGACGCAACAATACTATTATAATAACATTGTTTTAAAGAAAAACAGACAGCAAATAAAATTTTATTCTTCCAATATGAGCAATAGAACAGAATGCAATGCATTTGCCACTATCAACAGATGTAGAAATTGCAGAAAACTTTGCTTTGAAACTTGCAGAAACAGTAGGTGGAGTTGTTATGCCAACATTATCATATGGATATAAATCTAAGCCTTTAGGCGGAGGAGGACCTTTATTTCCAGGAACAATTGATTTAAATGGTGAAACAGTAATCAAATTAGTTTATGACATATTAATGGAAGTTATAAGTGATGGCTTTACTAAAATATTTATAATGAATGCACATTTTAAAATGTAGCATTTATTGTTGAAGCTATGAATCTTGTAAAGAGAGCTACAAATGGAAAAGCAGTAATAATTGAATCTAACTGGTGGGACCCAATGTCTCAAGATGTTATTGATGAAGTGTTTAATGAAGTACCATTCCCAGGATGGGCTTTTGAACATGCTGCAGTTACAGAAACATCTCTTATGATGTATTTTAAACCAGAAATTATTTATTTTGGAAATAATGTTGAAGTAGGGGAAACAGAAGCACTTCCATATTTCAGATATCCATTATATAAAGGAGATGTTCCAGAAACAGGAGCACTTGCAAGTGCAAAATCATCATCTGCTGAAAAGGGTAAATTAATAGTAGACAGTGTAACACGCGAACTTGTGAAAATATGTGAAAAGGAATTCCATTAAAATTATTTAACAGAACAGGAACACTTTTTGAAGATATCCAGAAATGGAGTGAGACAAAAGCAGATTTAAGTATTGAGAAATAAATGAAAGAACAAGGCTGCCCGTGATTAGGCAGCTTTATTTTGATTGATATCCATTTTTTATCGTTTTCACCATGGAAGTTTTAAATTGACATATAAGGTATAATATAACTATAAAGAAGTTACAGTCAGATAGATTGGAAGAAAGATTAAAAATACATCAGGTATAGCACAACTATAGAGAAGTTACAGTTTATAGAGGACAGTAGAGAGAAGGAATATTATGAAGATAAAAAATATGAGCAGAGATGTTTTGAAAGGAGAATGTATTTTAATAATCGTATCACTTTTATGGGGAAGCAGCTTCTTATTTCAGAAAAAGGGTATGGATTACGTAGGTCCATTTACTCTTGGAGCATGCAGATTTCTATTAGGGGCATTGATACTTTTACCTATAGTGATAATATCTTCAAAGAAAAAGTCATATGAAAATGAGAAAAAACAGATGCTTAGTAAAAACATAGATAGTAGTGATGAGAAAGAGCTTTTAAAAGCTGGATTGCAATGTGGAATAGCTATGTTTTTTGCAGCATCACTTGAGCAGATAGGTCTTGTTTATACTACATCAGGAAAAGCAGGGTTTATAACGTCAATGGAAATTATAGTTGTGGCAGTAATAACTATCTTTACTACAAAGAGACTTGAAAGCAACACGGCATTTGGAATTATTACGGCAATGACTGGGCTTTATATGTTATGTATCAATGGAAAGATGACATTTCAGTATGGAGACAGTGTAGTTCTTTTCAGCTGTCTGTTCTGGGGCGTTCAGATTATGCTCGTAGATAAATATTCAAAGACAGTAGATGAAATAAAACTTTCATTTATAGAATTTCTTATTTCAGGATTAATGTCCTGTGTCTGTATGGTGCTTTTCGAAACACCTCATATCAATGATATCAAAGCATGCATGATTCCAATACTTTATACAGGAGTAATTGAAATTGCATTATGTTATACACTTCAGATTATAGGTCAGAAATATGTACCGCCAGTAATATCAGCAGTAACGTTGACTCTTGAATCTGTTTTTGCAGTATTCTTCGGGGCTGTTTTCATGAATGAGCTCATGTCTTTACGTGAATTTTCAGGATGTATCCTCATGCTTTGTGCAGTTATAATTGTTCAGATACCATCATCAAAGAAGCATGTACTTATTTTTCACAGTTGATAAAAGGGGCGGGGAGATCAAGAAGAGGTTTTGAATAGGATATAACCTCTCTTTTTTTATTTTACGGGAAAATATGATAATATATTACAGAACAGATTTTCAAAAGATAAGTGATTAAGAGGGGATATATGAATAAGGAAAGTAACTTTTTTTATGTTAAGGGAACTGATTTGGACCATTTTTATAAGGATCTGAAGGCTGCTGAAGATAATTATGTAGATGATATTGGAATCACTGTATTAAAATTGGGTAAATTAAATGAGATTTTTGCCAAGAAGGTCTTGTCTTATGAAAATATAGAATATGACAGCAGTGATACCTGTACTGATATAATCTATAAAATCAGGACAGGCGTTATAAATACAAAATTTAGGGATAATCTTAGTGAAAAGCTTAAGATTATCGATTATATGAATGAGCTGAGAGTTGAAAGGAATTTTGAGATTCATGCTGATGAGGACAAGCTGACAAGCAGTGAATACATATTTAAAAGAAATACATCATCTAAAGAAATGCTTATGAAGATGCATGAAATTTTAAAATGGTATCTTATAGATCTTACAAAGCAGATAAGCTATATGGATGAAATGAAGTTTGAAGACCCATCAAAGTTCAATATCCATAAAAATGAAATAAAGAAAAAAGAAGAAGAAATATATTATATAAAAAGACAGATAGAAGACCTTAATGGACTATTAAAGCAATCAGAGCAGGAAAAGATTAACAATGAAGCTGACCTTGAAAAAATGAGCAGATCTGTTTCAAGGCTTGAGCTTCAGAAGGAAGAGCTGGCAAACAGGCTTAAGTTATATGAAAATGAACTTGCAGATATAAGGGCTAAAGCAGATGAAGAAATAAACAGAAGCAGAAGTACACTGAACAGAATTGTAAATGATTATGAAAAAAGGATAGATACCATAAGCAGTGAAAAAGAAGCAAAGATAAGAGAGCTTCGAGATGAATACAACAATACTAATGAAAAGCTTAAGGAAAAGGAACGTTATCTTATAAAATCTGAAGAGGAAAATCTTAAGCTTAAAAACGAGATTAAAAGGCTTAAGGAAAATAATGAAGATGAATTATCAAAAAAGATAAATGAAATATGTGCAAAAGAAGAGGCAGTGGATATTCAGCTTAATAAACTGCGAAAGCTTTATGAGGAATGCTTTAATACAACAAGAAAGTATCAGGAACTGTTAAAAGAAAGTGAAAAGTGCATAAAAAGAAATGAAAATGATAAATTTGTGCCACAGAAAAAACTTATAAAAGCAGAAATAAAAGTACAGGACAGGGACTTTGACAGCAGCCTAAATGGATACAGGGAAAAAGTTGAAGAAACAAAAGAAAAAGTTGAATACGTCAATGAAATAATAAATGAAAAGATCTTTAATTCCGGAGAATTCAAGGATTTTTATAAAGGATTTCTTGAAGTTGATGGAGATAAACTAAGACTTCTTTATACAATGATTTCAAAAATAAGTATGTCTTCAATAATAATCAATAAATCAAAGGAAATAATCTTCAACTCTAAAGAAGACGAGTTAATGGATTATATTGAAAGAAAATCGGAATCACTAAAGGTATTAAGTGATGGTGAAATAAGACTGAAGATATATTACAGATTATTGAATCTTTGTGGATGCAGTGCTGAGCCGGTTTATGACAAGCGCAGGTTTATGAGTGCATTAGATAATGTGATAAATACTACATATTCCATGTTTGAAAGCAGGGGAGATTTTGACTCTGGGGAAGATAAGGTAAAGTCAATAAACAATTACTGCATGGAAAAAGTAATAAATTACTTCATGAAAAGAAATATTGATGAAAATAAGCCTGAAAAAGCAAATCTTATAGACAATATTTACATTAGTTTTTCAAAGCTGCCTTATGATAAAAAAGAGGAAATCAGGACAAAGCTTAAGTTAGACAGTATATCAGAGCCATTTCTAAAACGTGAAATAAATGTGAATCCAAAGGGATTTGTTACAACTGTCTTAAGTTCAGGAGGATTTATTTCCATACTCCTTACAGATTCATTTATGACTTCCATTTCTGATGTGAATAACGGGCTTATATTAAATCAGGGGCAGAAGCTTCAAAAACAGATTATTCCATTGTTCATTATGCAGCTTTCATATCTAAGCAGGGATTTAAATCTGAACAAGATAAATCTAGACAATTATGAACAGATGATTTCAGTATGGAGAAATAAAAAGAGTGAATTTGACAACATTTCAATGCAGGTAAATATAAAAGATAAGGTCTTAAACAGCCTCTTGAAGGATAAAGAAGAAAATGAAGATAAGCTTAAAAAATTCAAGGCTGTTGAAAGTTCTCTGTATAATACTTATGGAATAAAATCTGATGAATTCAATAAATTTGTTCTAGACTCAGAAAAGAAGGTGCATCTTCCATCTTATGATTCATATTCTGCTGCACAGGATAAGAATAAAGAAGCAATGGAAAATATAAAAAATGAACGACAGAAGCTTGGATTGGTAAAGAGCATATTTTCAAAGGAAATGTGGAAAAATCAATCAAGCAGGCTTGTTAATGATATTAACATATCTGCAATTGAAAAGACTCTCATAAAGGAAGCAACTGAAAGTGAACATTTTGAAAGTGAATACAGTGTAATAAAAAAGCTGAAAAATGATATAGATAAAACAGCCGCTATAATAAACAAGATAAAAAGCGAAATAGATGATAAAGAAAAACGCATAAGGGAAGCCTCTCTTTCAATTGATGAACTCAAAAAGAAAAGTTCAGATATAAGCAGGGAATACCCTGATATAATTTAAAATATTATAAATGTCTTTCTCAGAACTAAGTTCCTTAATCTAAAAGGAAAACTTAGTCAGGGAAAGGCAGTTTTTTTATTTTATCTCCTTTTATTTCGTTTAAATATTGTAGATTAGGATTTTAAAAAGTTTAAGACTTATTGACATGAGATAATAATAATTAAAAATAAATATAATTTCGAATTATGTCAAATAATAAAACAGAGATAGTAAATCTAAGAATATAAAGTAACAAAGGAAGGAGATAACATATGAAAAATAAATTATCCAAAGAAGCATATGGAGGAGTTCATGGAAAAGATTATGTTCCTTATATAAGAGACAAATCGGCTAAAGGAACAAATCTGACAGTACTTATAATAGGTATAATATTATCTGTCATATTTGCAGCATCTACTGCTTATTCAGGAATGAAGTCTGGACTTACAGTAGCAGCAGGAATACCAGGTTCAATAATAGGTTCAATGCTTATAGGTGTATTTGCTAAAGGAAAAGGCATACTTGGAAAAAATATAACTCAGGGCATGTCTAGCGGAGGAGAATCAATAGCAAGCGGAATGATTTATGTACTTCCTGCAATAATCCTTATTGGAAGTAACATAACATTTTTAGAAGGACTCAGCGTAGGAGTAGGAGGAACTTTATTTGGCATAGGAGCCTTATCACTTGTTTACAATTATCTTATTGTTGAGGAACATGGAAAACTTATGTATCCTGAATCAATGGCAATATCTGAAACTCTCGTTGCATCTGAAGGTGGAGGAGACGCTATTAAATTTATGGGAATTGGATTTGCAATAAGTGGAATCATAAATGTGCTAACAGGATCGTTTCTCAACTTAATAAATAATACTATTTCTTTTATAGGAAGCAGGTTTTATAAATGGAAATTCTCAATAGAAGTAAATCCACTGCTTCTTGGTATAGGTTTTATAGTAGGACTTGAAGTATCCCTTACAATGTTTGCAGGATCAATATTAGCTAATTTTGGAATAATGCCATTGATAGGTTATTTTACTGATATGGCAGATCGTAACATACAGACATGGAATGATGCAACAATATTCCTTCATGAAATGGATGTAAATGCAATATCGGGAAGCTATGTTAAATATATTGGTGCAGGAATGATGTTATGCGGAGGAATAATAGGAGCTCTTAAGCTCATCCCTACAATTATTGTATCTATAAAGGAAACATTAAAGGCTAATTCAGGTGATAAAGGTAGAAATAGAAGCGGCTCAGGAGAGACAATTGTGCTTTTAGGCGGAGTTATATTAGCATTTGTAGCAGGATTATTTATTTCTCAGAGCATTCTTATGGCTGTTGTGGCAGCAATTGTTTCATTGATTTTATCATTATTATTTGTAATAGTTGCAGGGCGTTTAACTGGTACAATAGGAACATCTAATCTTCCTGTTTCAGGAATGACAATAGCTTCACTTGTAATTTTGACATTAGTCTTTGTCATAATGGGGTGGACCGGGCTTGCTGATAATAAGTCACTGCTTTTATTTGCTGCCTTTATGGTTGTTGCAATATCAGTAGCAGGAGGATATAGCCAGTCTCAGAAAGTAACCTATATAATAGGTGGAAGCAAAAGAGAAATGCAGAATTGTTTTGCAATAGCAAGTATAGTAGGTGTTATTGTTGTCACAGGAACAATAATCATACTTTCTGATCAGCTTGCTGTTACAGGAACAGATGCACAGTTTGCTCTTCCACAGGCGAACTTGATGTCAACTCTTACATCTGGAATAATGTCGGGAAATTTACCATGGCCTATGATTTTAGTTGGAGTTGTTATGGCATTGTTCTTATTTTTACTCAATCTTCCTATAATGACAATTGCAATAGGATTTTATCTTCCTATATCTACAACATCAATAATACTCGTAGGAGCATTGATACGTGTATTTATTGAAAAGATGACTTCAGATGAAAAAGAAAGGGAAGCAAAGGTTTCAAATGGAATAAGCCTTTCATCAGGACTTGTTGCAGGAGGTTCTATAATAGGTCTTCTTGGAATAATACTTCAGATTACAGGAATAATAACTCCAAGAACTCCTGCAGGTTTTGCAGCAGGAAATATCATAGCATTAATACTGCTTATTATCCTTGTTATAGCCTCAACAATTCCAATCATGATGTCAAAATATAAAAAACAATTTTAGAAACTTATGAAATTACATGACTATTGAATCAATATATTTTGATATGGAGGAATAATATTGATGATCAGCAATGATGAAATCTTAAATATAAAATTTAAAATTTGCGACGGATTAAGGTATGAAGTTAGTGAAGATGGAATAGTCACTGTTTATGAAAAGCAGGACCATATAATACAGAAGTTTTTCAGGAAGATGAAATTTAAGATTCCAGCTTATAAGAAAATTACCTTTGATGAATACAGCAGTGAAGCATTCATTCAAATTAATGGACTCAATACGGTTAAGGATATAGGAAAAAGCTTGGAAATGAAGTATGGAAGCAGGGTGAATCCGCTTTATGAAAGACTGCTGATGTTTTTAAATTATTTATATAATGACTGCAGATATATTGAAAAGATAAAATAGATAAACTAAAGCTATGTAAAAAAACTTATGCACTTGCGCAGGGCATAAGTTTTTTTATATTTTATACTATTTTAATATATAAAGTCACTATTCTGACATAAATGAGGAATATAATAAAACCATAATCTAAGAGCACAGGAGGAAAGTACTTATGATAATTGGTTTATTGGGAATAATATGCACATCATATTTAGTGATAGAATATAGAAAAGAAAAAAATATTAATCCAGTGAGCGTAAAAGTGAGGAGCGAAGATACCTTAAAGAATAAGCTTGCTGAGGCAGATATAGAGGAATTAAAACGAATGGGATTGATGTGATGGTTCCTTCCAGAATTACATTATACATTTCTAAGCAATAGAACTTTTAGAGAGATAATTCTTTCTAAAAGTTCTTTTTTAGTTTTGTAAATTATTTTAGGGATATTAGGAATAACAGGTTATGGAGATGATTTATATAAAACCCTTCTATTTCCAAAAGAAGATATTTTGAAAATGCTTGATGCAGCAGTTCACGCACCATCACCAAAACATCAGCAAAACTGGCATTTTGTTGTGGTACAGAACAAGGATACAATAGAAAAGATGGCAGACGATGTAAAGTATAGAGTTTGGTGAATTTAAAAATAAAGTGACTGTTCATAGTTAATTAAACAGTCACTTTATTTTTTAGAACTCATTGATCACAGAATAGATTAACTCAATTTAATTAATCTATTCAATTTATTTGGGTTTATGGATTAATTTAATTACAATATTTTAAAGAAGGAAATATTTATTGATATCTGAAGATAATTTCAATATTCCGTCAATATCGTTTTTGTTTTGATTGACTGAAATCCAGCGTATAGAATTCATGATTATTGAAGTATATATTTGGGCAATATACTCATTGCCAAGATTATATTTATCTACTTTGTTGGTACGCATGAAATAATCGTAACAGCCTTTGGTTATGATATGTGTGAGTTTATTGAATAAGTCCAGGTTTTGTTCATTTAGCTGGAGAAATGTTTTGAATATATCAGCATTATCGTAGACATAGTTAAGAAGCTCGCGGGCAGTTTCTATTTTCAGTGACATGGATTTGTCAGAAAAATAGTTGACTCCAAGAGCTGTGAAATTAGAAATAACCTTGTTAAAATAATATTCAAGAAGATCGTATTTATCTTTATAATGAGAGTAAAAAGTAGAACGACTTATCATTGCTTCATCACAGATATCCTTTATTGTAATATCTGTAAAAGAATTTTCTTTAATGAGATGTAAAAAAGCATCCTCAATACTTTTCCTTGTTTTTTGAACACGAATATCTGTTGATTCCATTAGTAAACCTCAAACTTCATTTGTTTATTATATGCAATATTATTTTATTGTAAACAATATCATAGTTTAAATATTTTAGTTTATTTTCTATATTAGATGATCTTGTTTATTCTAAATAATATTATATATCTAAAAGTAGAATTCGTATATACAATTGATACAAGAGTGTTACAATTCATGTGAATTTTAATAATTTATAAGGGGAAAATAGATACTAATATCGAGAAAAAATACATTTTTGAGAAATATGTACGAAAAACTACACTTGGTGAATTATTGTGAGTTGAATAATATTATTCAAATTTATAAAATATGTACTAGAATAAGTAGTTAAGCGAGGAGAATTTATGTGTAATAATATTGCAATTGTAACAGACACTAATAGTGGAATAACGAATGAACAGGCTAATGAATGGGGGGTTACTGTCATTCCTATGCCTTTCTATATAAATAATAAACTTTATTTTGAAGGAATAAGTTTAAACCAAGAGGAGTTTTATAAATTCTTAGAAAATAATTCAGAAGTTAATACATCACAGCCATCACCTGGAGATGTTATGAAAATATGGGATGATATTTTAGAGGAAAAGGAAGCCATTGTCTATATTCCTATGTCAAGTTCATTAAGTGGAAGCTGTGAAACTGCAGAAATGTTATCACAGGATTATGAAGGAAAAGTGCAGGTTGTAAATAACAGAAGGATATCAGTTACACAGCTGCAGTCAGTAAAGGATGCAGTAAGCCTTGCAGAAAAGGGAAAATCTGCAGCGGAAATAAAATCTATTTTAGAACAAAGACAATATCAGTCAAGCATCTATGTTACACCAGATGATCTTGATTATTTAAAAAGAGGCGGAAGAATTACTCCAGCAGTAGCTTCAGTTGCAAAAGTGCTGAACATAAAGCCGGTTTTAGAAATTCAGGGACAGAAGCTGGATGTATTCAAAAAAGTAAGAGGAATGAAACAGTCAAGAAGAGTAATGAAGGAGGCAGTACGTGATGATTTAGAAAATAGGTTTAAGGATATGCCTTCAATGAAAATATATGCTGCATATACAAGCAACGAAGAACTAGGAATGCAGTGGAAAAAGGAACTTGAAGAAGAATTCCCAGGATATAATATTGAACTGTATCCATTATCTTTAAGTGTAAGCTGTCATATAGGCCCAGAGGCACTAGGTGTTGGCTGTGTAGAAGAAATTCTATAAGAGTAGAATTAAAATATAAGAATAATTAAAACCTGCAGAATTTATTTTGGACTTCTGCAGGTTTTTGTTTATATTTATCTTATTAGTAGAGGGTGTAGAAATAGCATTTTGTTTAGAAGTGAGTTTTGAAAGAATATTCTATTGTGTTGGGAGTTTAGAGACACTATTCTTTACTATTTATTAAGATTTTAAGAGATTCTTATAGTCTAAAAATTTTTGGATTTTAGAATTTACTCATTATTAGATTTACTGCATCATAGTGTTATTTTGAAAATTAAGCATGCTGGTAAGTCCTTTGAGTAAAACAGGATATATTTCTAGGAGATCATGATTTAGTTTGTTAAGATTTTTTAAGTATGAATTCACCTTATGACTTGAGCAGGTGCTATTGGATTCTGTACAGAATGCTTCCCAGACTTCACAACCGCAATAAGGATTGGCAGTTCCGATATATAGGTCATTTTCACAGCTTACAAGCAATTTACGTCCACCGTAATTATATGGATTGTTCAGCCCTTTTAAAATGGAAGGATTAAAATGGCATCCATCATTTGATGTATATATGTCAAATCCTTTAGGATACTTGTATTTATCAAGAAGAAAGATGATTTTAGAGTAGGATTCTATGATTCTTGAGTAATTATAATTTCCTATCATTTTCACATAATTATCTTTGTTATAGGTAAAGTTATCATAAATAGTTTTTATATTTATAGAATTATCAAATGTTGTGATAATCAGACTGTTATTGAATTGTGCAATCTGCCATCCATAGACATTGAAAAAGCTGTTGAAGCCTGAATTGAATCCTGAAAGGCTTTTTGTTCTTTTTCCAGTAGAAGGACATGATGGAACAAGGGGCTTTCCTCCAACAACGACTTCCCAGTTATCATTTCTATCAATTCGTATTAAATCAAAGCCGAAAGGAGCAAACAGTGATACTTGAAGAACCTTTGTAACAGCAATGTAGAGATGATTCTTGAATACTCCAGTTGACATTACATTTTTATTTGCTGAATCTCCAAATCCTTTATCTGCAACTAATGTCCAGTCATTTGTCTTTGGGTTATAGTTATCGGAACGCCATATTTCACAGCCGTTTTCTGTTTCAGTACATAAGTAAAGCCTGTCATTGAAAACTTGAATGTCATCGATTCCGCCATGAGGGTTTTTACAAGGATTGTATTCCTGGCTAGTTGAATATATCACAGGCCTGAAAGGTTCATGTTCTGGATCAGCGCTGGAATATAAATGAGGTGATTTGCCACTAATTCCACTATCCAGTGTAGATATATAGAGTCTTCCATTGAACGAAACCATTGCCCTGGAACTTTGGCCGACTAAATTAGAGGTATATAATTTTATCCAATGCACACCATCGCAGCTCTTATATACATGGACATTTTCCCCCATAGATGCAGCGTAAAGAGCACAGGAATGCTTGGATTTATGAGTAGTCATTATCCTAAAACCGTAGTCTTTGTCACAAGGATCTGTCTTAAATACTTTCTGCCATGGACAGCTTTCATCCTTTTTATATCTCCAGATTTCAGCATTGTTATCTGTACCAGTAATTAATGAAGGTAGTATATTACCTTGTCCAAAGGAACCTGAAATGGATGTAAACATATTTCTTGAGGTTCCAACGTAAATATAATCTTCAAGTTCTGCCATTGACCATGCATAACTGTTCTGCTTTGCATTTGATGGATTTTTTATATCAAATCCGTTAATCTGAGTTAATTTTTTATAAGTAAACATAAATTTTCTCCTTTATAATATGGAAGAATTGCTATAAGTCATTATATGAAATAATTGCATTAAAAGTGAATTTAATAATTTAGAAAGATTTATGAGTTTATCATAAGCAGTGAATAATTGTGAGAGAGAATATTGTTATAATTTAACCGGATATAACCAATACATATATCAGTTATTAGGAAATGAATATTTTTGAAATCTCTGGATATAATTATTATTATAGTAAACAAATTAATATTGTTTGATATTATAGCTGCAGTAAAATCTGAAATTAAGATTTTATGAGCTTATGAGAACAATATTAAATATAAGAGAAAAGGAAGTATTTATTATGAATGCAGAAGAAATTACAGTAGAACTTAACAATCAAAAGGAACTTTTAAGAATTTATGAAAACAATGAAAAGAATGCAAAGAATGAACAAGAAAAAGCTAGATGGGATCATTCAATACAAAATGTAAAAGCTGAAATAAGCCATCTACAAAGTTCAGCAAATCAATAGAAAATATTGATGTATAGCATAATTGCAGCCTGCATAAAAATTAATTTAATGCAGGCTGTTTTGTTAAGAAGAATTCATGAAGTTGGATTCTTTTTTTGTGTTTAGAAAAGTAGATACCTATCAACAAAAAGAAGAGTTTTGAATATTATATCTATTATCATGAATAAAAGGTGAAAATATGATGAAGTACGTAGTTCTTCTTTTTATATTGGTTGTTGTTATGTCAGTTAAGATAGTTTTAATATCAAAAAAATGTGATGAAAAGAGAAAGAATAGAAAGATAAATTCACAAGAAGAAATCGTTGATACTTCAAAAGCAGAATACACATATGATGAAATGTGTGAAGACCTAAAATTGCTAAGCAGGAAATACAAAGAAAAAATAAAAGTAGACATAATAGGAACAACTTATGATTACAGGAATATATATGAGATTGTTTTTGGTAAAGAAAGTTCTTCATATCACATTTTGATCCATGCAGGAATTCATGGATGTGAATATATGAACTCCATGCTTTTAATGAAGCAGCTTGAATATTATTTAAGGTCATATAAAAATGGAAGCTATAAGGGAATACCGTATAGTGATCTGTTTCAAGATATAGTTTTTCATATAGTTCCAATGGCAAATCCAGATGGAATTACAATAAGCCAGCTTGGTACTGAAGGAATACGAAATACAAAGCTGAAAAAGATAATAATGAAATGCTATGAAGAGGATTTAAATGATGGTAATACAAATGAAGGATTTGAAGACTATCTTAAAAAATGGAAGGCAAATGCACATGGTGTGGATTTGAATAGGAACTTTAATGCTTCATGGGATGCACTTGATCAGACTTATCATCCATCATTCCGATATTATAAGGGAAAGTCTTATGAATCAGAGCCTGAAACTAGGGCTATTGTTAAATTGACTTTGGAAAATGATTTTATAGGAACAGTAAGCTATCATTCCTCAGGAAGCATAATATACTGGGATTATAAAGACAACCTAAAAAAGGATGGATGCAGCAGTATGGCAGATATAGCTGCAGAAATTACAGGATATGAAAAAGCAGCAAGCGATATTGATTATAGTGAAGTTGTTGCAGGAGGATATAAGGACTGGGTTACATCCAAGGAAGATAAACCAGTATCAAGCATTACAATAGAAACAGGGCAGGGTGAATGTCCATTAGATATAGAAGAATTTAATGAATTATGGAAATCAAACCGCGACATATGGGCTGCTTATGCCTTTTTATTGCTTAAATCTGGCGATTTTAAATGAATTGGATTAGAGGAGAAAAATGATAAAAAATTATTTGAAAACAATCCACTTACAGCTGTATGTGCAATAATATGTCCACATGAAACTCAGTGCAAAGGGAACTGTATAAGAGGAATTAAAGGGGAGCCAGTAGAATTCTGCAGCATGGAAGAATACATTTCAAATTATTATTTAGACAATGTAAAATTTGAACTTACAAAAGAAAATAAGGAAAGAATTGCAATAGTAGGAGGAGACCCAGGCTGTAGAGGATGGAGTACTATTTGAATATCTTAAGCAGCCAGTTGAACTTACTGATGAAGGAATAATTTATGTTGACACTGAAAGCAAGATAGATGGAGATGGTGTTGAACATCTCACTTATCTTGAGGGTACAGAAAAATTATATGAATGTGATTCAATAATAGTAGCAGTAAGCCAGTCCCCTAAAACAACATAGTAATCAATACAAAAGGTCTTGAAACAAATGTAAGAGGACTTTTAAAGGCTGATGAAAAGGGAAATACAACAAGAGAAGGCGTCTTTGCATCTGGAGATGTTGTACTTGGTGCCAGAACTGTTGTAGAAGCAGTTGCTCATTCAAAGGTAGTTGCAGAAAGCATTGAAAATTATATAAAGAATAAAAATAACAATTAGTTTTTACTTAAAGGAAAGCCTCTGTGCAGTTAAATGTGCAGGGGCTTTTAATGTTTATTTTAAAGAATGATGTTATAATTATGTATTTAAATTAGAACTGTACTTAAGTAAAAAATATGTATTTATATATCTTGATAATAATAGTGGAAAGATTTCAAACTTTGACAATAAAGATGATGATATATCAAATAAACTCAAGATACATTTTATTGATGTAGGACAGGCTGATTCCATACTTATTCAGCAGGGTATATTATTATTTAAAATTTACTGAATTAGTACAGGAATACTGCCAAGTAGTCAGGCTCTTATAGATTCTAAAAACTGAATAAAAGAATTGAGATGTGCAGATATTAAATTTGATAGTTAGTATTTATAGATAATATTATGATTTAGAAAGAAGCTGATAATTATAAAAGGATTAAATATAAAGACATTAAGCAGGGAAATTTTTGTGGGCATTATGATCGCAGCAATATCTATTCCTATAGGAATGGGATATGCACAGATTTCAGGACTTCCTGCAGTGTATGGATTGTATGGATCTGTACTTCCTATTTTAGTGTTTGCATTGATATCATCTTCACCTCAGTTTATATTTGGTGTTGATGCAGCACCGGCAGCACTTATTGGAGGAGTACTTTTGTCACTGCACATTGTGCCTGGAAGTGAAGAGGCTGTAAAAATAATACCAGTGCTAACATTATACACAGCAGCATGGCTGTTCTTATTTTACATATTTAAGGCAGGACTGCTTGTAAATTATATTTCAACACCAGTAATGGCAGGATTTATCACTGGAATTGGAACAACCATAATATTGATGCAGGTTCCAAAGCTTATGGGATCAGATGCAGGAAGCGGTGAGCTTTTTGAACTGGCAGAGCATCTTATAGAAGCAGTAATGCATATCAATATTATTTCATTGATAATGGGGGTTGTATCACTTTCTGTAATCTTAATTGCAAAGAAATTTGTACCAAAGTTCCCTATGAGCCTTGTTGTAATGATAATAGGTGCTTTATCAACAGTAATATTTCATGTGGACAGATATGGAGTAGCACTGCTTTCAAAGGTTGACAGCGGACTTCCTAAGTTTTTTATTCCTGATTTATCCATAATTCATTTTAAGGATGGTCTTATGTTAAGCCTCCCAGTAGCAATTGTAATACTTGCAGAATCACTTCTTGCAGAAACAAGCTTTGCAATAAGAAATAACTATAAGATAAATGAAAATCGTGAAATACTTGCATTTTCATTAAGTAATCTCGTATCAGCAGTTTCAGGCTGCTGTCCTGTAAATGGGAGTGTATCAAGGACTGTTATGAGTGAGCAGTATGGTGCAAAGACGAAGATTGTATCTTTTACTGCATCAATTGTAATGGCTTGTGTTCTGCTATTTGCAACTGGATTCATAGGATATCTTCCTGTACCTGTACTTACTGCAATTGTAATATCAGCATTGATTGGAGTTCTCGAAATCCATGTAGGTGTAAGGCTTTATAAGATTAATAAGGGAGAGTTCTTGATTTTTATAGGAGCATTCAGCGCAGTTGTAATTTTAGGAACAATATATGGTGTTGTAATAGGTCTTATCTTATCATTTACTGCAATGGTATTGAAATCAGCAGTTCCTCCAAGAAGTTTTTTAGGCGTAATACCTGGAAAAGACGGCTTTTATGATTTATGCAGAAATCGTGATGCCAAGGAAATTGCACACACTGTAATTTATCGTTTCAGTGGAAGTCTCTTTTTTGCAAATATAAATACCTTTGTAAATGATATTGAAGAAGGAATAAGAGAAGATACAAAAATAGTAATTGTAGATGCAGGAGGAATAAACAGCATGGATTTCACTGCAGCAGACAGGCTGGATATGCTTTATAAGAAGTTTAAAAGTATGGGAATAAGCTTTTACATCACAGAACATATTGGAGAGCTGAATGATGAAATGAGAAAGCTTGATCTTGAACATTTCTTAGAAGAAGGAGTAGTGCGCAGGACCATAGGTATAGCCCTCATGGAAGAAGGAATGCTTCCTCCATATCCTAGTGAAGGAAAATGTGAAAGAATGTCACCATCGAAATCCAATGTCATAAAGGAAGAAATCCTTGAAGAATTTGAATGGGCATTTGGAAGCGAAGCAGAAGAGCAGATGGAAAAGCATGCAGAAGAAATCATAAGAAATATAACACAGTTTACGGAAGCACTTACTCCAGAAGTGGATATAGATTTAAAATCAAAGGCATGGAAGCACTTGGAGACATATGATCAGGATAAACTTCTCGAACATCTTGAACATCATTTAAATGAAATAGCTGCAGCCTTGGGTCAGCCAGTGGATGCAGTAGAAGCCAATATCCTTGAACACAGAATAAAACTTGCACAAAAAATGCAGAAGCAGAATGAAGAATTTTATCATAGATATGTTGAAAAGCGTAAGAAATATGAAAAGATGCTGCAGAAGGAAAATCCAAAGCTTTACGAGTATATTATGGAGCATAGGAAGAGGCAGTATGAGATTTTGAAGCAGTCTAAGCCTGAAGTGGCAGAGCATATTAGGAAGTGGATTCATTAGAGTGGGTAATTAGAAAACTAAGTGCAAAATTGAGATTTTATCAACCTCTATATTTTAATGATTGTTAAAATAAAGACATTTCGATATAAGATATGTAAAATAAAAAATCAGTTCTAGAAGTCGTAGGTTCAAATTTTAAGAGTGTACCACTATCTTTAATTATAGGATTTTAATATGTCTGAATCATTTGTGAATAGAGCATTAAATAAAGTATTTGATGTAATGTTGATTTATGATTCAGATTTTCTATATAAGATTACGATTATGAGGAAAAATGTATTTTAGAGGGTATACAAGATAATCCGCAGTATAGAAATATAATATGCTCAAAGGGGACTTTCTAAATAGAAATTTATATTAGTAATTTTAATATAAGAAAGGAAATTCAATATACATATTC
>JAEWQX010000004.1 GCA_023399035.1 Bacillota bacterium
CATATAGGGCTATTACTTAAAATTAGGAGGATTATTTTGAATCCTCTTAATTTAAGACTAAATAATGATAATGATTTTCAATAGTATTTATTAGGAGAGTAAACATGAAAAAAACAGGAAGAGTGGAAAATGAAAAGCAGGTAATAAAACTAATGATAGAAATTTATTGTAAGAAAAAACATGGATCAAAGGATTGTCTGTGCGAAGAATGTAATGAATTATTGAATTACGCTCATTTTAGATTATCTCATTGTAAATTTGGAGATGAAAAAACTACATGTGGTAAGTGTAAAATACATTGCTATAAAAAGGATATGAGAGCAAAAGTGAAGGAAGTTATGAAATTTTCAGGACCAAGGCTACTTGTATACAAGCCATTAGAACTTATAAAGCACATGATGTATTAAAAGAATTTATAAATTTAGGGAGTTAAAATAGTATGAATAAGATGAAAAGATATATGTATATAGCGGCTGGAATAATCTCAGTAGTATTAGGATCTATAGGAGTTGTATTGCCAGTACTTCCTACAACACCATTTTTACTACTAGCATCTTTCTGTTTTGCTAAGGGATCTAAGAGATTTGATGATTGGTTTAAAAGTACAAGATTATATAAAAAACATTTAGAGTCTTTTGTTGAAAATAGAGCAATGACATTGAAGCAAAAATGGACATTATTGCTGTTCGCTGATTTCATGATGATGTTTCCTTTAATAATACTAGATAGTTTAATTATAAAAGGAATTATAGTTATGGTAATAATTTGTAAGTATTATTACTTTTTTAATCACATTGAAACTATAAAGGAATAAAATTGATAGAGTTCTAATAAATTTAGGAGGAAATATGAATAATAAAGTTATAGCTACATTAATTGCATCAACAATAATTACAGGAATAATACCTGCTCAGGCAGTAATAAAAGAACATCAGATTATAACTACTGATTCTTTAAAAGAGACAAATAATATTAATAAGTTATCAGATGGAACATATACAATTCCTACTAAAGCTAAAAATGCTTCTAAACCTGAAGAAGATTCAACTGCTGATAAATACATGAATCAAATAAGTAATATATATGTAGAAGATGGACAAATGACCCTTGAGTTAAAATTTACAAAAGCTAGTGTTATAAAAGAAATTAGCGTTAAAGTAAACGAAACGAAACCTGAAAACTGTGAGATAGATGGGATTGGTTCAGATAATATAACTTTAAAATTTAATATAGATTCATTAGATCAATCGATTGTACTTCCAATGAAAATTAATCCATTAGGCTTTTTTACTGTTACTGCAGAAGCAATTATAAAGCTAGATATAAGTGAATTGAAAGATGAATATGGAAATCTGGTTGATCTTGAATCTCCTCCAGAAGATGATGGAAATTTAGATGGAGACAATGAATCTGAAAATGATGGAACTGATAACGGATCAGGTGACGGTGATACAGGATCAGATGATGGATCTTCAGATGAAGGAAATAATGACAGTACAGGATCGAGTACAGAATTATCTAAAGTTCTTGAGGAAGGAAAAATATACACTATAGAAGGTAAGGCATTAGATACATCTTCAGATAATGATTCAGCAGCAAATAATTTTCTTAATAATACTATTGAATTAGAAGTTGAGAATGGTACTACATATATTACTCTTAAGTTTAACGGCGGTACTATGATGAATAATCAAAAAGTATTCATAAATAATATTGAAACAAAATATGATACTATAAAAAATGATTCAGCAGGAAACTTCCATATGAGATTTCCTATAACTTCATTAAATGATAGTATAAAATTATCTATGTATATTATTCCTATAGGAAATACAGTTAGCTGTAGATTAAAATTGGATGATAAAACGTTAAAAGATCCAGAAGGAAATATAGTAGAAATTGGATCTACAGGCGATTCTGGAAATGCGCCAGAAGTAGATTTCTCTTTAAATAAAAAGTATAAAGCAGAAAATATAGTAGTAGGAAGCGATGGAAATAAGACTCCGATCATAGCTAATTATATACAAGAACACAGTATTGTTGAAGTTTTAGATGGAAATCTTTATGTGTATATTACATTTGTAAATCCTAATATAATGAGTTATCGCGAACTTACTATAAATGGTGAAAAAGCTAACTTTAATTCTTCTGTAAATTCTAATGGAACATATACAGCAAAAATAAAGCTTAATTCAATAAATGATGAAATGGAGTTTACTAATATATTAACGAGAAGTATAAATGATGGATTTAAAATTAAAGTTAATGGAAATACTCTTCAGGAGTATAAAGAAGAAAGTAATTCATCATCTTCTGGCAATAATGATGATTACGATGAAAGTGATGATGAAGATTTAGAAGCAGGTACATACACTATAAAAAATAAAACTTTAAAAGAAAATTCCGATAGTGAATCAGTTGCAAGGGATTATCTTGATACGGAAAGTATTCTTGAAGTGAAAAGCAGTGGGAAGATGTATCTGACTCTTAAGTTCACTAAAGGTTCATTAATGTCAAACGTAAAGGTTAAAGTTGAAGGGAAAACAGTTACTCCTAGCGTGATCAAGAATTCTGGTGATAAATATCACATAAAATTTTTGATAGGAAGCTTAAGCGATGAAACTTTAATTTCAGCCAGAATTATGGATAGCATGGATGTAAAATTCAGAGTCCTGCTTAGAAGCAGTACCTTAGATGAAATAGATGAAGATGATAACGATGATGAGGTTGAAGAA
This sequence comes from Bacillota bacterium, assembly GCA_023399035.1. Taxonomy (GTDB): domain Bacteria; phylum Bacillota; class Clostridia; order Clostridiales; family Clostridiaceae; genus Clostridium. The sequence goes on from JAEWQX010000004.1 coordinate 2,736, forward strand.
GAAGTAATAGAAAATGATGATGAGCTTTCAGGAGATGATAATAATCAAATTGATGGAAGCATTAGTGATAATATAGCAGATGAAAGTGGAAATGAATCTGATATATTAGAAGATAACAATCAAAGTTATACAAGAATAACTTATTCAATAAATAATAAAATTGTTTCTGACAGTCAGATAGGATATCAGGCAGCAAGGGATGCAATAGATGAGGTCAGTTATCTAGAAGAACAAAATGATAAATTATATCTTACATTAAATTTGAAAAAGACAGATTTAATGAGTAATATAAGAGTTATAATTTCAGGAAATGAAGTGAAATATAATACTTTTAATAAAAATACTGCAGATAATACTATGAGCATTAAGTTTGAAATACCTAATGAAAATACTAATATAACTATAAAATCATATATAGGAATGATAAGCAGAGATATATCATTTGGATTAGATTTATTAGAAGATACAAAGAAATTTATAAAAAGTGAAGAGATAAATGCTTCACAGCTGGAAGATATATTAGGAGAATCAGAAAGTTCAGTCAGTACATCTGGATCTGATTCTAGTTCGGGAAGCAGTACTACAAACAGCAGTAATGATATGGATGGAATTTCGACAAACTCATTAGGTACAGCTTCAGTAGGAGAACAGTTAGCAAATAATGCTCTTGAAGCAAATGAGTATTTTAAGAGATATACTATAGGTAATGAAATAATAAGTGATAGCACTATGGGAAGAACAATGGCAAGAAAGTATCTAAATGAAACTAGTATACTAGAAGAAATAGATGGACAGTATTACATAACATTTACATTTGTAGGCACAAGTGCAATGGATAATTTCAGATTTACTGTAAATGGAACAGAGGTAGAATATACTGTAGTTCTCGATGATGATATAAATGGCATAAAGTCATTTAGGTTCCCTATAAATTCAGTGAATGATAGCATTCAATCTTATATATTTATAAAGCCTGTAAAGATGAATATAGATTTTGGAATTAAGTTATTAGAAGATACTATGGTATTGGTTGAAGAAGGTACTGTAGGTGATTCAGAAGATAATCAGGACAATAGCTCTATATTAAGTGATATAATCGATAAAACAACAAAAGATTCTTCTACTGGAGAAATAAGTGCAATGAAAATTGCGGTCTCGACTTCAGCACTAACTATATTCTTAAATCAGCTGTTAGGATTATTATCATCTTACTTAAAAAGAAAGAAATCTATAAGACTTCTAGAGAAAGCTGCAGATAAATAAATGTAATTATTATAAGCTATGTTTTAAAATAGAATTTAAAACATAGCTTATTTTTCTTTTATAAAATAAAAGAATTTTAAGAAGGTATTAAAATAGATGCAATATTATAATTATTAATAATTTATAGATTAAATAAGGCTCTATATTAATAATTTGAATTTGTATATTGTATATATAAATAAATATAGAATCAATTGGGAATTCTGCAGTAATTAATGATAAGATTATAAATGTATTTAGATTACATATTTATAATATATTCATATGAAATTAAAGATATATAAAAATATATTATTGTAACTGATGTTTCATAAGTAGTTAATTAAATATATTAAAGTAATGGGGGTAGTTATGATATACGATTTTGACGAAAATATTTTAATAAGGAAAAGTCAATTAAAATCAGATATTAAAGAGACTGCTGGGAAATGTTCAATGATACTGCTGTTTTTATCAGTTTCAACATATTTTGGTGGAAGTATTATATTACGCATGCTTAAAATAATAGGAATGGGTTCAGGGGGATACTTAAATATAGCAAGTGATACTGAGTCTATACTTGGAATATCAAAGGATGCATATAACTTCTGGATTGGATATTTTCCATGCATATTAGCGGATATATTGGCAATAACATTTTGTATTTTTACATTTAAGAAAGGAATAAAGACATATTTTACATTAAAGAAAGAGGTATCGTCATCATTTATATTATCTGGAGCGTTTGCATCAATAGGTGTAGGTATAATTTCAAGTATAATATTCTTAATTTATTCTATGATTTTTAATTCTCAGGGTATAGATATACCATCACCAGATTTCAGTATTCCAAAAGATGGGATTTATTTGGTGTTATTTTTTGCATATACATGCATAATTGCACCTGTATTTGAAGAAATAATATTCAGAGGTTTTATTTTGAATAATATGAGGAGGTTTGGAAACATTACAGCAATACTTGTAACCTCAGTATTTTTTTCAATGTTTCATTTTAATTTAGTACAGCTTGTTAATCCCATATTAATGGGAATAATCCTTTCTTTTATTGCAATCAAGAGTGAGTCTATTATTTCGTGTATAATTGTTCATATGTTTAACAATATTATGGCAATGCTTACAACGGTAATTTCATATATTGATTCTCAAGCAGTAATTTTAATATGGAGCAGTTTATATTATTTAATTGGAATTGCAGCTCTATTTTACTTTATATTCAAGTATGGAGGAGAGTTTTTAAAGGCTGTCAAAGAACAAAATACAGTTTTAAAAGTAAGAAAAAAGCTTCTTTATTCATTCAGTAACAAGTGGGCTCTAATGTATATACTATTTTACATTTTTGTTGTAACTATAACAATGGCAGCAAAAAATATTTAGGTAATTGTAGAATTAGTTTATTTAAGAATATAATTAATCATTATTATTTAAATGTAGATATACAAAATAAGTAATATAATTATATGTCCCATTAATAGAATTAAAATGTAATAAATAATGATTAATCAATAATGATTAATCAATATTGAGTCAATCCATCTGAAAGAGAGGAAAATAATGATTAATAAAAAACTGCTTTCAATAATTGAAAATCTTGAAGAAGAACTTATACAGTTGTTTCATGAGTTCCATAGACACCCAGAACTTTCCAATGAGGAATTTCAGACTACAGAAAAGATAAAAAAGCTTCTGACTGATGTTGAAATTGAAGTTTTGGATCTGCCATTGAAAACAGGAATTGTTGCAGAAATTAAGGGACATCCAAACGGACCTGTAGTTGCTATAAGATGTGATATTGATGCGCTTCCAATAATAGAAGAAACAAATCTTAAATATAAATCAGTAAGTCAGGGTAAGATGCATGCATGCGGTCATGATTTTCATATTGCAGTAGTATTAGGTGCAGCATATCTCGTAAAAAAATATCAGCCTTCACTTATTGGAACTGTTAAATTTATATTTCAGCCTGGAGAGGAAAGCGCAGATGGAGCAAAGCAAATACTTAGAACGGGTGTTTTAGATGATGTTAATGTTATATTCGGAATTCACAATGTATCTGACTGTGAAGTTGGAATTATGGGAATTAAAGAAGGTGCAATGACTGCAGCTGTAGATAGGTTTGAAATTAATATTACAGGGGTAGGCAGTCATGCTGCTAAGCCAGAAAAAGCTGTAGATCCAATAATAATTGCAACAAATATCATAAATGCATTGCAGACTATTGTAAGCAGGAACATAAGCCCTGTAGATAAGGCATTATTGAGTGTTACTCATGTTGAATCGGGTAATACATGGAATGTAATCCCTGAAACTGCTTATATAGAAGGAACAGTCAGAACTTTAGAAGAGGATACAAGAAAGTTAATCCATAAGAGAATGAAAGCTATAATTGAAGGAATATCACAATCATATAATGGAAAGGCCGAGTTTATATGGCATTCAGGTTCTCCAGCAACAAGAAATGATGCGGAATGGACTGAGTTTGCTTCGAAATTAGGTATGAGAATGGGATATGATGTAAAAAAGATTACAATGGGGCTTGAAGGAGAAGATTTTGCTTACTATCAGAAAAAAATACCTGGAGTTTTTATTATTGTAGGTACTGGAGTATCACAGGCACATCATCATCCAGAGTATACTGTAGATGAAAGAGCGATTGTGAAGTGTTCAAGGTACTTTGCAAGGCTTTCTGAATGTGTACTCAAAGAGATAGTAGATAAAAATTATTCTTCTGCAAAAAAGTGAAAATATTGAAAATAATAGAAAAAATATATTATAATAATAGATAGTAACTGAACAATACTTTAAAAGGAAGTTATTATAGATGAATTATGATATTTTTAAGGCACTTGTAGATGTAATGCCCAATCCAATATTGATAATGAATCGAGAATTAAGGATTATATATTTCAATGATTCATACAAAAATATTAGTGAAAAAGCTGCTGAATATATGGCATATACAAATTGTACAAGCACATTAAGTAAAAGCACAAATGATATTATTATGCAGAAATATGATTCTGTATTCAAAGAAAAAGAAACAATAGAAATAGAAGATTATTTGAATGGAAAAGAAATAAAAGTAAAATTAATTCCAATATCAAATGATTATGATGAAGTTACAGCAGCAGGATGTATTTATTTAACAGAGGAAAATAACAAAAAGAAAGATAAATCTGAAAAATCGGAAAAGCATATTATATCATTAGAAAGTAAATATAAGGAATTAAAAAAGCTTACTTATGTAGATTTAATGACAAAAGTATATAATAGAAATTATTATGAAAAAGTATGCAGAAAAATAGTAGATGAAAAGAATTTTCCTTTAGGCGTAATAATGGGTGATGCTAATGGGTTAAAATTAGTTAATGATACATTAGGTCATTATCATGGTGATAAGCTGTTGAAAACTGTAGCAAAAGTTCTGCAGGAAACATGCAGCGAAAATGACTATATCTTCAGAATTGGTGGAGATGAATTTGTAATACTCAGCCCTAACACAACTGATTATAAATGTGAGAAGCTTATAAAGGACATATTCAATCAGTGCAGAAAGTATAATGATAATTTTATTGATGTCAGTATCTCATTAGGGTTTTCAATAATTAATGATGAAAGCTGTGACATTAATGATGCATTAAAAGAGGCAGAAGATAAAGTATACATGCAAAAACTGCTTCAAAAAAACAGCTTAAGCAGCTCTATATTAAATTCGCTAAAGATAAGCATGGAAGAGAAAAGTTACGAAACTGAGGAGCATTCAAATAGAGTAGTAGACCATTCTCTGGCAATAGGTGAGCTTATTTCTTTACCTTTATCATCAATGAATGAGCTTGCACTCGTAGCAAGTCTTCATGATATTGGAAAGATAGGGATTAATGAATCCATATTACTTAAGGCAGGTAATTTGACAGATGAAGAATTTGAAATAGTAAAAAGTCATGCTGAAAAAGGATATAGAATAGTCAAGGCTTCTAATCAGCTTGATAGTGTTGCTAAGGGAGTATTGACTCATCATGAAAGATGGGATGGAAATGGATATCCATTAAAGTTAAAGGGTGAAGCAATTCCACTCGTGGCAAGGATTGTAAACATAGCTGATGCATATGATATTATGACTACAGATACTGTCTATAAAAAAGCATTAACTAAAAGAGAAGCAATAGATGAATTAAAGAAGAATTCAGGTTATCAATTTGATCCAAATATAGTAGATGTATTTATAAAATATTTAGAAAATGGTGAAGATATACTAAAAGCGCAAAAATAGTTTTTAGTATATCTTTTTTGTCTTTTAATTTTATTTGAATAATGCAATTGACAAAATCAGAAAATAATATTACTATAATCATAAAATAATACCCCGCCCCAGGGGGGAGGAGGAAAGATATGAGTGAAGAAAGAAAAAAAGCAGTTCAGTCCTTAAAGACAGCTAAAGGACAAATTGAAGGAATAATTAAAATGATAGAAGATGACAGGTATTGCATTGATGTTGCAAATCAGCTTCTTGCAGTTCAATCGTTAATAAAGAAAGCTGATTTAATGATACTTCAGGGACATCTTAGACATTGCGTAAAAGAAGCTTGTTTTAATAATAATCCTGAAGAAAAAATTGAAGAATTCAACAAGGTTTTAGAAAAGCTGCTTTCAAAGTAATAAAATGAGAAAGGTACGGTTAAGAAATGAAAAAATCATTTAAGATAGAAGGGATGACATGCTCTGCATGCTCAAACAGAGTTGAACGGTTTGTACGAAAGCTTGATGGAATAAATGAAGCTAATGTGAATTTTGCTACAGAAACCTTAAATGTTGATTTTGATGAAAATAAACTGAAGTCTGTGGATATAGAAGATACAGTTGTTAAATCAGGGTATAAGGTGAAAAAGAATATTAAGACATATACATTTAAAGTTGAGGGAATGACATGCTCAGCATGTGCAAACAGAGTTGAAAGAGTTACGAAAAAGATGGATGGAGTAGAAAGTTCATCTGTAAATTTTGCAACTGAAAAGCTTACAGTAAATATTGATGAGGATATAACAGGATATCCACAGATAAAATCAGTAGTTGAAAAAGCAGGATATAAGTTAGTTAAAGAAGAAGAAAAATCTCAGCAGAAAAAGAAGATGGATGAAAGCAGATTACTTCTTATAAGATTTATAGTATCTGCATGCTTTACAGTTCCACTGTTAATAATAACTATGGGACATATGGTTGGTATGCCGCTTCCAGATATAATTGATCCAATGAAAAATTCATTAAACTTTGCAATAATACAAGTAGTTTTAACATTACCTGTAATGATAATGGGATATAAATTCTATAAAATAGGTATAAAGAATTTATTTAAGTTAAGTCCTAATATGGATTCATTAATAGCAATAAGTACTCTTGCTGCGTTTATATATGGAATTTTTGGAATATATAAAATTAAGTCTGGAGATACCTCTTATGCAATGCATTTATATTTTGAATCTGCAGCAGTAATATTAACTTTAATAACATTAGGAAAATATCTTGAAGCAGTTTCAAAGGGTAAAACATCTCAGGCAATAAAAGCTCTTATGGGGTTAGCACCTAAAAGTGCAACTATTATAAGAAATGATAAAGAAATGACAGTTCCTATAGAAGAAGTTATTACAGGAGATATAGTTATAGTTAAGCCAGGAGAAAAACTTCCTGTGGATGGTGAAGTTATTGAAGGAAGCACATCTATAGATGAATCAATGCTTACAGGTGAGAGTATTCCAGTGGAAAAAACAGTTGGAAGCAGTGTTGTAGGAGCAAGTATAAATAAGACTGGATTTATTAAATATAGAGCTACTAAAGTAGGAAAAGATACAGCATTATCTCAAATTGTAAAGCTTATTGAAGAGGCTCAGGGATCAAAAGCGCCAATTGCTAAATTAGCAGATGTAATATCAGCGTATTTTGTTCCTACAGTAATAATTCTTGCAGTTATTTCTTCTATTGGATGGCTTATTGCAGGAGAAACGCCTTTATTTTCAATTACGATTTTTATAGCAGTTCTTGTAATTGCATGCCCATGTGCTCTAGGTCTTGCAACTCCAACTGCAATTATGGTTGGAACAGGAAAAGGAGCAGAAAATGGAGTACTCATAAAGGGTGGTGAAGCACTAGAAACAGCACATACTATAAATACTATAGTGTTTGATAAGACGGGTACTATAACAGAAGGAAAGCCGGTTGTTACAGATATAGTTACTTCAGGAATTCCTGCTGATGAGCTTTTAGCTATTGCTGCTAGTGCGGAAAAGGGTTCAGAGCATCCTTTAGGAGAAGCAATTGTAAAAAGTGCAGAAGAAAAAAGTCTTCAATTCAAGAACATAGATGAATTCAAGGCAATTCCTGGACATGGAATAGAAGTGAAAATTGAGGGTAAAGATATTTTATTAGGAAATAAAAAGCTTATGAATGATAAAGTAGTAAAATGTACTGAAGCATCTGATAGTTCAGACTTATTTGTGAAAGGTGAAATACTTTCAGAGCAGGGTAAAACACTTATGTATGTTTCAATAGACAATAGTATTGCAGGGATTATAGCAGTTGCTGATATAGTTAAACCAAGCAGTAAGAAAGCAATAGAATCATTACATAACATGGGAATAAAAGTTGCAATGATAACAGGCGATAACAGGAAAACTGCAGAAGCTATTGCAAAGCAGGTTGGAATAGATCTTGTCCTTGCTGAAGTTTTACCTGAAGATAAAGCTAATGAGGTTAAAAAGCTTCAAAATGATAATCTGAAGGTAGCTATGGTGGGAGATGGGATCAATGATGCACCTGCATTAGCTCAGGCAGATGTGGGAATTGCAATTGGTTCGGGAACAGATGTTGCAATTGAAAGTGCTGATATAGTGTTAATGAAGAGTGACTTGATGGATGTTACTACTGCCATTAAGCTTAGCAGAGCAACAATCAGGAACATAAAACAGAATTTATTCTGGGCATTTGGATATAATGTTCTAGGAATACCTGTTGCAATGGGAATACTTCATATATTTGGAGGTCCGCTGTTAAATCCTATGATTGCAGCAGCAGCTATGAGTTTAAGTTCAGTTTCAGTTTTAACAAATGCACTTAGACTTAGAAAATTTGATTCAGAAAAAGCGGTATAGTTAAGAGTTAAGAAGTAACAGTTAATGATGAAATCTCTGCGAGATTTTTTAAAATATACACCTATAAAAAAAGCAGCTATGCTGCAAATAAGAACTTTAATAGGCTATAAAAAAAGCAGCTATGCTGCAAATAAGAACTTTAATAGCCTATAAAAAAGCAGCTATTTATTTAGTTAGCTGTTAACTAAAAAAGAGGGAGGAATAAAATGGAAAAGAAAATTATTATTGAAGGAATGTCATGTAATCATTGTGTATCACACGTAAAGGAAGCTTTATCATCAATTGAAGGAGTATTATCAGTAATGGTAAATCTCGAAGGAAAGTATGCACTAGTTAATGTAAATAATGTTACTGATGAAGCGTTAAAAGATGCTATAGAAGATGAAGGATATGACGTAGTAGAAATTAAATAATAACAGTAAAAAGTACCATAAGTGATTATTTGCTTATGGCACTTTTTTAATTTATATGATAAATTACAATATCAAGTGCAACACTAATTAGTTTTAAAAAAATAACCCATACGGGCACGTTCATGTTAAAGTAATAATTGCTACAAAACCACTTTAAAGGACGTGACTATATGAGTTATAAACATATTACTATAAATGAACGCTGTTGTATAGTAGAATATTTAAATTTAGGATGGAGTTTATCTAAAATCGCCAAAGAACTTAACAGAAATAAATCAAGTATTTCTAGAGAAATCAAAAGAAATAATCTTAACGGAAAATACACTGCCCATATTGCTCAAGATAAATATGAAATTAGAAGAACTAAGTGTAAGCCGTATGGAAAGGCTGCTAACGCTTCGTTAATAAGTTATATTCAAGAGAAGCTAAATAATCACTGGTCTCCAGAGCAAATTTCAGGGCGTTTAAAATTAAAAGTTAATGAGCAAGTAATTTCTTTTAGTACTATATATTCTTGGCTTTATAAAGGTATTTTAAAATACTGCTCCGTTAAGCTGCTTCGCAGGAAAGGAAAATCTTTAAAACCTAAAGAAACTCGTGGAAAATTTAATATTGGGAAAACAATAAGTAAAAGACCTAAAGAAGTAAGAAAAAGATAAGTAATTGGACATTGGGAACTTGATACAGTAGTATCAAGCCGAGGAAAGTCAAAAGCATGTCTTTCGACATTTGTTGAAAGGAAAACACGTATGACAAAAATAAGATTAATGCCTAATAGAAAATCTATTACATTTAATGAGCATTGTATTAAAGCACTAAACCAATTTACTAATATAGCATTAAAGACTCTAACTGTAGATCGTGGTAAAGAATTTGCAGGATATTTAGAGTTAGAACAAAATTTGAATGTAAATGTGTTTTTCGCTGATCCATATAGTTCATGGCAACGAGGTACTAATGAAAATACTAATGGATTAATTCGAGAATTTTTTCCTAAGAAATTTGATTTTTCTACTATTACACAAGATGATGTTGATATTGTTGAGAATCTTTTAAATAATAGACCGCGGAAATGTCTTGGATACAAGACTCCGTTAGAAGTGTTTAACGAAGAGCAAGCTAAGTGTTGCACTTAGCTTGACAAATCGTCTAAAAAATACACCCAAGAAATATATTCTTGAGTGTGTTCTTAACTATGTATAATTCTGTATACAATCTAAATTAAATCTATATCCCATATTATCTTTTCAATTATTAAGGACATTTAATATGCCGATACTAACTAGTTTCAAATAACCTAAATTGTATTATTTAATTTAAATCTTTCAATCATTGCTTCAAATGTTTCAGCCTGTGCAAAAAGTTCCTCACTTGCTGCCGCACTTTCTTCTGCTATAGCAGAATTTGAATGAACAACATCTGATATATTATTAATTCCTTCATTAATCTGATCAAGAGCCTGATATTGTTCTTCTGATAATTGAGAGATATAACTTACAGTCCTGACAGCATCTCCTGTACTATCTACAACTTCTTCCAATGACCTTGAAGCTGAATCTGCTATACTCTTTCCTTTTTCAACAGATTTAATTGAAGCTTCTATTAAGCAGGATGTACTTTGAACTGCCTGTGAACATTCCTCAGCAAGCTTTCTTACTTCCTCTGCAACTACAGCAAATCCTTTTCCTGATTCTCCAGCTCTTGCAGCTTCTATTGCTGCATTAAGTGCAAGAAGATTAGTCTGATCTGCAATACTATAAATAGTATTTATTATTTCATTAATGTTTTTAGATGAATCTTTTATTTCATTCATTGCATTTACCATTTCATTCATTTGTTTGCTGCTTTCTTTAATCTTGTTTCCTAGCCCAATAGCTATTGTATTAGTGTTTTTTGCATGTTCAGCTGTATTTTTAACTGCATCATTTATCTCTTTCACAGCAATTGTTAGGTAATTTATGGCACTTGACTGCTCCATAGCACCATGAGAAAGTTCCTGTGCTGTCTGGGATACTTGGTCCGAACCGCCTTTTACTTGATTCGCAGATTCTTTTATTTCAGTAAAAATCTCATTTAAAGATTTTATTATATTTGTAACAAAATCATTTGTACTCTGAAAATCTCCTAAATACTTATCTTCACATGTTCTATTAACTGCAAAATTACCTTTTGAAAGTTCACCTAATACGTTGTTTAAATCATTAATAATCATATTTATATATTCTGCTGTATTACCAAAACTATGTGCTAAAGTACCAAACTCATCATCAGATTCATATTCTATATTAATATCAAATATACCGTTTTCCATATTCTTAGCAGCTTCTTCAAGTTCCTTTACAGGCATTAATATATTTCTTGCTAATACTATAGAAATACGATTACAGAATAATATTATACTAACTGCTAAGATTGCTGTTACACCAAAAATTATGTAATTCATAGTTATTAATTTTGAATAATTTGAGTTTGCTAATTCTTCAACATCTTGACCAATTTTATCTAGAGTAACTTCTAATTCGTTTACAATGTTTCTATAATCACCT
>JAEWQX010000006.1 GCA_023399035.1 Bacillota bacterium
ATGGTTTAAGCCATCCTTTGCTCGTACACAATTCTGTAAGAGCTGTGTGTCCTTCAATAACTTGTATCAATCATGCAGAATAAGCCGCCCTTAATTCCGGAGTACTGCTTGTTAATGCTGAATTCAAATACAAATCTGCTGATTCCTTTGCAGTTGCAAGCATGCTTAGAGCGATTAATTTGTCATCTAAATCCACATTATCTTTAATTAAATTTCCAATAATATTTGTCATGACGTCATTCCTCCTAAGTAACTGCTATATTATTTTCATTTATAAATTGCTGCATGCCTTTAATTCTTCCTTCTGCTGCTAAAATACCAGCTTCTGACTGTCTTTTTAAATCATCATCTGATATAAGAGCATTTATAGCCCTCTGCATAACCACTCCATCACTTTCCATTTTTAATATTGCTGCCAAAGATATCTTTTCAACATCTGAAAGCGCTCTCATTTAATCACCACCTATAATAATTTTACTCTTATATTATGTGGTTTTTCATGATATATATTCACTTAATGACTAAATAAAAAAATATCAAACATTTTAAATAATAGTTTAATATTGATATACCATATTCTGAGGCTCATAAAAAGAAAGTCCATGCTTTTTGGCAAGTTTCTTTACAAGGTCATTTATAAATCCTGCATTTTCAAAATCTGTGCTCATTATAATATATCCTTTGCATTTATTGCACTTTACACGCTTTGTTCTGCTAATTAACTCTTCATAAAAGTTATTTATTATATCTATATCTCCAACAAGTGAATCGTCACCTTCACACAATCTCTCATACAATATCTGTGCTCCTGCTGCACTGCTCACCTTATCACTATTGAAAACTGCACAATACCATTCCATATCTATCCCTCCTAAAATATAGCTATTTTTCAATTAGGTATGATCTAACTAATTTATATAACATATTACCAATTAACACTATTTTATAGTAATTCAATATTAGATTTCAATGTATATTTAAAGAGTTTTTTAATAAACTACATAACCTTGTAACACTTTTTGTTATGTCGAATATATTACTAGTATAGAAATATAAAATTACCAAGGAGGAATCTTCAATGTCAAAGAAGAATTGTAAGAAAAAATCAAATAGATGTTGTAATAAATATAATAATGGATATAACACTGCTTATTATGCAGGATATTACTCAGGATATTCTGCTGGAGTTCATAATACTAGCTTCGGCTGCGGCGGATGCGGTGGCTTCGGTGGCGGATTAGGATGCGGCGGATGCGGTGGCTTCGGCCGTGGATTAGGATTGGGCGGAGGATTCTTTAATAACGCATTATTACCTTTCTTATTCTTATAGGAGGCTAACTAAATGTCAAAAAAATGTTGCATGACAAAAGCTCCATGCTGCAATTGTAGGGGGAATAATAACTATAATAGATTCAATAATAGATTGAATAATAGATTCAATAATAATTATGGAAACTTTTTTGGATATGGTGGTTTTTTTAGAAGATTCAACCGCATCTGGCCATTATTATTACTTTTCCTTCTCTATAGATAGATTTTGCTTCTATTCCATATCATTATCTCTAATTTAATTCTTACCTTATAATAAGACTATTATGTACTATCAACTCTACCTTAATCATACCTGAACTGAAATACAAAGCCAGAGACTCATCACACTCTGACTTGCTGAAAAATTAATAGGACTGAAGCTACAGCATTAGTCCTATTAATTCTCTTTGTTTATTTATAATTATTCTTTTCCTGCAAGTTTTTTATAAGTGTTTAATCTTTCCACTGCATCCTTTTCAGATTTCTCAAATAATTTTTCTGCTTCTTCTGGAAATGCCTTTGCAAGTGATGCATATCTTACTTCACCCATCAAGAAATCCTTATAGTCTTTGCTTGGTTCTCTGCTGTCTAATATAAAAGGATTCTTTCCTTCTGCCTTCAATTCTGGGTTGTATCTGTAAAGATGCCAGTAACCACATTCAACAGCCTTCTTTTCTTCTTCCTGAGAGTTAGACATGCCTACCTTTATTCCATGGCTTATACATGGTGCATATGCAATTATAAGTGATGGACCATCATATTTTTCAGCTTCAGTTATAGCTTTTATTGTCTGATTTTTGTCTGCACCCATTGATACCTGTGCCACATATACGTATCCATAAGTCATAGCCATCATGCCGAGATCCTTTTTCTTAGTTCTCTTACCAGTTGCTGCAAATTTTGCTACTGCACTTGTTGGAGTTGACTTAGAGCTTTGACCTCCTGTGTTAGAATATATTTCTGTATCAAATACAAGTACATTTATATTTTGATTACTTGCAAGTACGTGATCAAGTCCGCCATATCCAATATCATAAGCCCAGCCGTCTCCTCCAAATATCCATTGAGATCTCTTCATCAAATATTCCTTATCATTAAGTATTATCTTTGCAAATTCACTGTTATCTTCTTCTAATACTCTTACTACATTTTCTGCACGTTCTCTGCTTCCTTCAAGAACTTCCTTATTTTCAAGCCAGTCTTTAAGAACTTCCCTAGCTTCATCATCTATGTCTTCACTTAAAGCAAGTTCAACATTGTATGCAATCCTGTCACGAATAGCTTTTACGCCTAAATACATTCCATATCCAAATTCTGCATTATCTTCAAATAACGAATTAGCCCATGCTGGTCCATGACCATAAGCATTTTTGCAGTATGCTGATGATGGTGTGCTTGATGCCCATATTGATGAACATCCAGTTGCA
>JAEWQX010000007.1 GCA_023399035.1 Bacillota bacterium
CTATTACTTTAATGTCTGGAAGTAAATTTTCTAAAGATAATCCTCCAGAACTTATGAACCATATAGAAAACATATGTAAAAAGAAAAATCTAACCTGCTATAAGGACTTTCAGGACTGTAGTGATCATGCCAGTTTTACAAACCTAGGAATAGATTCGTTAACTATATGCTGTTCAGATTTGTCTAAAATTCATACACCTAAAGATACAATAAACCAAATAGACAGCAGCTCTATAAATGATATTTACTCTGTTGTTATAGAAGAAATATATTATAATGCTTTTAACCGTAATTTACTTATATTGTATAATCCTTATGTAATTATTATCTTTTCATCACTTAGTTTATTATTAATATTATTCCCTTTATATAAATATAAAAGAAGATCAAAATAAAAGGTGTTCTCATGAACCGCTACCCGTCAAGTAGACACTTAAAAAAATAAAAAATTTCCTGCCAGTAGATTTTTTATCTGCTGGCATTTTTATGCTATTTTCAAATATGTATTATATTTTTCCATTGGTGTTAAAACACCAAGATTCCTTTGGAGGCGTTTGTTATTGTAATAGTCAATATAATCCTCGATCATTTTGACTAAAGATTCTTTAGATGTAAAATGTTTTCCGTAGTATTGTTCTCTTTTTAAAATTCCCCAAAACCCTTCCATAGGCCCATTATCGATACATTTTCCAACTCTTGACATACTTTGAGTTATTCCATAGTCGACGAGTTTTTGATGAAAAACTCTGTTCGTATATTGAAAACCACGATCGCTATGAAAAAGCGGATGTGCTTCTGGCTCTTTAGCAATAGCCTCATTAAGAGTGTTAAACACTAATAAATTATTATTTTTATCTCCAATTACATAAGATACAATTCTACGATCATAAAGATCTAAAATTGCACTTAAATATACTTTATGCTTCTCTGTACCTATGTAATATCTAAACTCTGTTACATCAGTAAGCCACTTTTGATTCGGTGCATCTGAATTAAATTCACGATTCAAAATGTTTTTGGCTAAAAATTGAGGATTAGCAGCTTGCCTTGTACAACCATTATTTTTATACTTAATAGTTGATTTAATATCTAATGTACGACAAATACGTAAAACTCTTTTATCATTAACATTAATATTATGATATCTTTCTAAGTCATCTCTAATGCGGCGATATCCCTTATCAGGTCGTTCCTTATGAATGTCTTCAATTTCTTTAGCAATAATCTTATTTTTTTCTTCATTTATAGAACTTTTTCTATTAAGCCATTTATAATAACCCGCACGTGAAACTTTTCCGAGTTTGCATAAAGCTCTAATTGGATAGTTGTATTCTTGATGCAATTCTTTGATTGCTTGATAAATATATCCGTTACGAACTAGACTTAGCGTCGCCTCCTTTCTATTTCTTGCAATTTTTTTAAGAACGCTACCTCCATTTCCGCACGTTCTTTTTCTGCTCTTAGAGATTTAATTTCTGCACGTAACTTCTCCATTTCACTCATTTCATGTTCGGGTTTTCTTTTTCCACGTTTATCATGTAGGCCTTCAACTCCAAGTTTTTCATATTTAGATACATAATTACGAGCTTGTTGATACGATACTCCATACTTTTCAGCAGCTAAAGCATAATTATATTTATTTTCAATACAATAAGTAACTATTTCCATACGTTCTTCAAAAGTGGTTTTTCTAGTCTTAGTCATGATTTTATCTCCTCCTGATTTAGA
Organism: Bacillota bacterium; assembly: GCA_023399035.1. GTDB lineage: Bacteria > Bacillota > Clostridia > Clostridiales > Clostridiaceae > Clostridium. Next base: position 1,729 of record JAEWQX010000007.1, read on the forward strand.
ACTATTTAATTCCTCATGACTATTATACTTCTTAATCCATTTTTGTAATATTGATATTGAAAGAATTCCGTATTTTTTACAAATATCCATTTGAGATCCTAATCCAGCTAAGTAATCACGTACTGCTGCTTCTTTTAATTCATCAGAATATTTTTTGTTTTCTCTTTGTGTAAAGGCTTTGTTCCCGAGGATTTTATAAATCCCTATCCACTGTTGCACAGCTGCGAAAGAAACTCCTAATACTCTAGCTGTTTCTCTCATACTAATTTTACCTTTTAAACATTTTTTAACATATTTAATTTTTATACTAGCTTCAACTTTTGACATAAGAAATACTCCCTTCTAAGTATCAAGTTTATATTATTTCACTTGTCTACCTAAAAGGGAGCATATCATTAGGAACTCCTTGTATTTTCTTATTTATCTAATTGTTCTAAATGTTCTTTTATAAGATTATTTATGCTATAAGAGCAGCCAGCGCCTTTGCAATGGCCTGTACCAGCACCAGTGGCTTTTTTTACTTCCTCAAAAGTAGTTGCGCCGTTTCTTATAGCTTCTTTAATTTTTGCTCTAGTTATAACTTTACATCTACAAGTTTTAGTTAGCTTGTCCAATACCGTTTGATTTAAATTATTATCCATATATATCCTCCATAATTTCATGAAAAATGAAATCAATTATCCTTTGTTTTTTATATTTAGATTATTAAATCACTTTATTAAATAAAGGTCAATATAAAACAAAAACATACCAAAAATTACTCGCCGAGGTATACTAATTATGTATATAG
>JAEWQX010000075.1 GCA_023399035.1 Bacillota bacterium
TGTCCTTGTATTCAATCAAGGAAATTATACCGCCTTTATATAATTCCACATATGTATCTAATGCTAAAAGGCAAGTTAAGATATCTGAAAATCCAAATCTTGAATATATGCTTCCTCCAATGGTAGCACAATTTCTGAACTGAACTCCAACTATATGTATAAGAGACTTAGCTATAGCCCCATCAAAATATGAATTTAACCTTTCATCTACTTCCAATTGTCTTAATGTACACATACATCCAATCTTAAAAGATTCCTCATCTTCTTCAATTGTGTCTAAACCTAAATTAGATAAGTCAATTGCTGTCTGTATATTTCTGTTACCCATCTTAAGCCAGCCTGTACCACCTAAGATAACATTGTTTCTTTTTTGATTTAACTCGAAAGCCTGCTCAAGACTTTCTGCTACCACATAATTTTTAATTGTAAACAAATACATTACCTCCACTTTTTACACTTTTGTATACTATATCATAGAAAAATCCACAATGCTATATTTTTATAGCCCGTGGATTTATTTTTATATTTAATTACCCTTAAGCTGATACCTTTTCCCCATTTTCAATAGTATCATCCTTATCCTTTGGTAAAACAAGATTTAATACTGTAGCAATCACAAATGTCATTATGATTCCATTTTGAGCAAATACCTGCCCTATAAATGCTGGAAGCTGATCTAAAGCTTCTGGAACATTACCAATACCAACACCTATTCCAATTGCTAAAGCAACAATTAATCCATTTCTACCTTCAATACCTTCACTTAATAATGACTGAAGTCCGCTTACAAATATCATTGCAAACATTATTACTGCTGCTCCGCCTAAAACTGACTGAGGCATTACTGATAACAATGCGCTTAATTTAGGGAAGAACCCTGCTAAAATTAAGAATAATGCACCTGTCATGATTACAAATTTATTTACTACTTTTGTTACTGCAACTAATCCTACATTCTGGCTGAATGAAGTATTTGGAGCTAGTCCAAATACTGCAGCTATAAGACTTGATGCACCATCGGCCATAACGCCTCCAGCTAATTCTTTGTCAGTTGCTTCTCTTCCAAGTCCTCCAACAGATATTGCTGATATGTCTCCAATTGTCTCTACTGTTGTTGCAACATACATAATGCACATTGAAATTATTGCATCTAATCTAAATTCAAATCCCATTACAAAAGGTCTTGGAAGGCTTATCCATGATGCTTCCTTAACTGCTGTAAAGTCTACCATTCCCATGCATACTGATACTATATATCCGACTATAATTCCTATTAATATTGCTGATGATTTAATAAATCCTTTTGCAAAGTTCTGTAATACAATTATTACTAACATTACGATAGTACCTATCAATAAATGTTTAGGTGATCCGAAATCTGCTGCTCCTGCACCACCTGCAAAGTATTTTACTCCTACTGGAAGTAAAGATAAACCGATTGAAATTACCACAAGACTTGTAACTACTGGTGGAAATAATTTTCTTAATGGCTTAATGAAAAAACCTAAGATTATTTCTAAAATTGCTCCTATAAGAGAAGCTCCCATTATAGCACTATATCCATATGCAGCACCTATTGCCTTTTCTGTTCCAATAAATCCCGAACTCGTACCCATAACTACTGGAAGACCACTTCCTACTTTAAATACTGGATAAAGCTGAATCATTGTTGCAATACCTGCTACAAACATTGAATTCTGTATCAATATAGATTTTGTTTCTATTGGAATATTTAATAAACCACACACGATTATAAGTGGTGAAACATTTCCTAAAAACATTGCGAGTACGTGCTGAATTCCTAACGGCACTGCTTGTCCCAATGGTACTCTACCTTCCAATTGATAAATACTTCCTTTTTTCATCATAATCCCCCTAGTTGATTTTACGAATATTTTTTAACACAATTTAAAAAATTATACGTGTTTCCCGAAAGTATTGTATCATACTTTTTTTAAAATGTGTAGTTTTTTTTATTTTAGTATATACTTCTTACTCTTTTTGTATATTCTAATTGTTTTTTTGACTTTCTTTTAATTTTTTGTCTTAATATTGCTAACATGCTATAATTAAAAATAAAATTTAATTAAACTATCAAAAAACACTTTCACAATGTAAAGGAGACAGTCACATGAAAGATAAGATTAGATTAACAGCACTTACAAAAACTTCAGGATGTGCTGCTAAAATTGGTCCTGCCACTTTAGAAAAGACCTTGAAATCACTTCCCAAATTCCATGATTCAAAGCTTATTGTAGGATTTGATACAAGCGATGATGCATGTGTATATAAGATAAATGATTCAACCTGCGTAATACAGACTGTAGATTTCTTTCCTCCAATGGTAGATGATCCATATACCTTTGGACAGATTGCTGCAGCCAATGCACTGAGCGACATTTATGCCATGGGAGGAAGTCCTGCACTTGCAATGAATCTATTATGTTTTCCATCATGCCTTGATCCATCCATTATGAGTGAAATACTTGCAGGAGGATATAATAAAGTTGCAGAAGCAGGAGCAGTAATAGCTGGAGGACATACAATTGCCGATGCCACACCTAAATATGGACTTTCTGTAAGCGGATTTGCCCATCCACATGAAATCTTAACCAACAGCAATTCAAAGACTGGAGACCTGCTTGTTTTAACAAAACCTATAGGCACAGGAATAATGAATACAGCAGCCAAAGCGGATTTGTTGAATGATGATAAAATCAAGGAAATTTCAGATATAATGACCACTTTAAATAAATATGCAAAGGAAAGCACACAGGGTCTTAAAGTAAATTCATGTACAGATATAACAGGCTTCAGCCTTATAGGACACAGCTATGAAATGGCTAAAGGAAGCAACAAGACTATAGAATTGTTTTCTAATGATGTGCCAATAATAGATTATGCATTAAATTATGCTTCCATGGGAATAATTCCAGAGGGCATGTACAATAACCTTGAATATTTAAAGGATAATTTCACTGCTTCAACACATATAAAACAAGAACTCATAGATGTGCTTCTTGACCCTCAGACTTCAGGTGGACTCCTTCTTTCAATGCCGGAAAAGGATGCACTGGAATATGTATCAAGAATGGAAGAATTCACTCCATACTGCAGAGTTATAGGACAGACTAAAGATTTGTGTGAGAAACATATTGAAATCAAATAACAGATTTAATAACAATATAAATAATAAATAGCAGAAAACAAAATAGACAATATAATATACAATTAAACAATATGCTATACACAAGTAATATTCGTATATATTATATATTGAAATAAATCATGAAGTTAAAGAATATAGTTTCGTCAAAAAGACAACCCCACAACAAACTAGTTGTGGGGAATTTTTAATTTTTAATAATTATAATGTTATCACCTTGTCTACTTCTTTCATGGCATTTGATATGTCATACATATTGCTTATATTACCAGCGCCAAGCTTGTCTTCGATATTATAGAAATTAAGACATGCTCCGCACACCATAATTTTACTTCCCATTTTTTCAAGTTCTTTTAAATGCTCGATTGCCTGTTCATTAAGTGTTGGAACCTTTACTCCATCGTTCATGAACAATATGTATTTAGGAATATCATCACTTTCACTTAATGTATAAAAGAACATTTTCATAAGATTTTTTCCAAGCTCTTCGCTTCCTGCACCTATTATTTCTTTTCCAATAAATACAGCCCAGTTTCCTATTAATGATTTTTCATTCAGCTGTGATAATATTTTTTTGCATTCTTCACAGTCCTTGTTAAATACTACTGAAAACTTTCCTTCCTCTTCCTTTACATCTGTAAAAAATCCCTGGCTGTTTGCAAGTTTTTTAAGATTTTCAACTGCAATTGCATTATCTACTTCTACTACAAAAGCCTCTCCTCCATTATCAATTTCCTTTTTAGCCATTATAACTGGAATTGGACAATTTTTACCCTTTGCATCTATTATTCTATTCATTATTTCCCCTGCTTTCTTATTCTATATTTCAAGTTTCTTATACATGTTGCTTCTAACTTTGTATTTTTAAATTAATGATATAATGCCTATTCATAATAATTTCTATAATCAAAGAAAGTGATGCTTAATACATGACAATAAGCGTTATTATACGTTTTAACCTGTCCAAGTATTATCAAAAAGAATCACCTATGAAATTATTATCGTAAGATTTTACTTGATATTAAAATTTTACTTGCCAGCTTTTATGTATTCAAATAATACCCTTACAGTACCACCACAGGCCATTCCCAGCTTTGATGCCTTAGAATTGGATAAATCATATTTTTCTATATGAGATTTCTTACTTTTTATGAGTTCTTTAGATTTTTCATAAACTGCATTTTCCACACTGCCTCCTCCAACAGTTCCAAGAAAACTTCCATCTTCTGAAACTAGCATCTTTGCACCTACTCCCCTTGGAGTCGAACCTGTCTTTTCAACAATTGTTGCAAGAACCATGTCAGTTTGAGCACATTTTAATTTGTCCATTATGTCATCTTCAATGCTGAACCACAGCTTTTTATTTTTCACTTCTATGATTTCTGCAAAAATACTCACTGCTATTTCTTCAGGTGTCTGTGCTCCTATCTTTAATCCAACCGGGCTATGTACAGTTTTAAGTTCCTCTTCAGTGTAGCCTTCTTCTATCATTGCTTTGAATACAGATGCCACCTTTGCCCTGCTTCCAATCATTCCAACGTATTTATGATTAGTCCTTATAACTTTTTCCAGACATCTTCTATCATCCTTATGTCCTCTTGTTACTATTACTATATATGTGTTGCCGTTAATATCTGCATCTTCAAGAGCTTCATCAAAATCCCTGCATATAACATTGTCTGCATGTGGAAATCTCTCTTCATTTGCAAACTCTTCCCTGTTGTCAATTACAGTCACATTGAATTCCAGCATCTTCCCCATCCTGCTTAAAGGAAGTGCAATATGTCCACCTCCGCAGATTATAAGATTTGGCTTTCCTGCAATGTCTTCCACAAATATTTCCTCACTACCACTTTTACAGATATAAGTTCCCTTTTTAAATTCTATATCTTTAAGAACAGATTTAAATATTTCCCTGTCCTCATCATTAACACTGCTATTTACAATATTCTCAATATTTCTGCTTACGTAATCAATGCTGTCCATGCTGCTGTCGCTATGTAAAATCACTTTTCTGCCTATGTTTTCATTATCACTTATTATTGTCAATGTCTTTGCATAACCATTTTTATTTAATTCATCTATTAGCTGTTTATATATTGTATCCATATTCATTCCCCTATTTATTTATTTATTTTGTAACTGCTTATTTAATGTTAATAATGCTTCTAAGACTCCTCCGCCTATTGAGCGTGCCTTGTCTGATATTGTGAAACAATGCTTCTTTTCGCATCTTGGATCAATATCACCGCTTTTCATTCCCTTGTGCACTTTTACGCCTTCCTGAAGCATTCCTCTTACTGTGCCTGGTATTTCAGCATAAACATACCTGGACTTATCCTGAACTGTTCCTTCTTCACTCATAGATTCTGCCACATAAGCAACCACTTGTCCTTTTTCAACATAATCACCAATTTTAACAAGAGGTCTTATCACTCCATCTGCAGATGATCTTATTATTCTTTCCACAGTATATCCGCCTATATTTCCTGGCACTCCTGTATTAGGTATTGCTTCACCTTCATAAATAGTTCTTCCAAGATAATGTCCCCTCTTGCTTTCAACTACACAGTGACAGTCATGTCCTGCTTTAAAGCCAGGCCCGACAGCAATTACTATTGGTGCATCATCTATAGCTGTCCCCATATTTCTTTTTCCTATAATTGAATCAACAACTGCATCTGGTTTAAGCTTCTTGATTATTTCTCCTTCTGGATCAATTACAACAGGTATATTTCCCTCTTTTATGATCTCAAGAACGTCATTAAAATTATCTGCTCGCACTGATTTTATCCCTTCAACTTCAGTACTCCCATCAAAGACTGCCTGTGAAAAAGCTACAGTTCTCCTTACAGTTGTAGGCATACTTATTTCTGTCATAACAACATCAAAACCGCATACCTTCAATCTGTGAGCTATTCCTGTAGCCAAGTCTCCGGCTCCTTTTATTAATACCATCATTCTTTTCATCTCCCGTTTTTTATTTAGTGATAAACTAACTTAACAGTTATCATCATATATCTGTTATAATAAACTGCTTGTTTTGGATATATAATGTAAATCATATAGATTTCAATCGCCCAGACTTAAGCAAGTGTATTTTATGAATTAAATTAAACTTGTAACCGCACTATTGACTTTTTTATTCTTCAATAGTACTCCAATTGTTTCAGCCTTTCTTAAAAGCTCATTTGTATCACACTTATTTATTACAGCAACATATTGTGCATCTTTCTCAAGAGAACCCATAGCTTTCCTTTGTCCTCTCTCACTTGAAAGGAGCTCTGCAATATCTCTTTCTGAAATTATATGTGATTCATCTGCATTTAGTATATCACATACAATTTCTTTCCTATGGCATATATCCTTTATGGACTGGCTTAAAGAATCAATTCCTGCAACTCCAACAACAATATCTGTTTCATCAATGACAACTGGTTCATGCATATCTGGAGCTTTTAAAGGAAGCCTCCTTGAACCATCGCTTTCTATGAGCAAAAAATCACATATTTCCAAAAGCTCCTGAAAGCTTACATCATTTAAAGAAGAAAACTTGTTGTTCCCAACAGGCCTTCCAATGACTGCTATTCCATCATGTTTTAATCTTTCAGCAATCTGTTTTAAATCACTGCTGCAGAGAAGATACTTTTCAGGCATAAACATGTTAGTTGTAGTCGTTATAATTACCTTCCTGCCAATACTTTTCAATTCTTCTGCCAGATTGAATATCAATGTTGTCTTTCCTCCAGCCCCTACAAAAGAAATTATCTTTTTCTCATTTATATTAATGAATAATCCTTCATGCAGATACCCTTTTTCAAGGAGCCTGTCATTGTCATAAGTAAAAACCTTCATCTGCAGTCCACCCTTAAACTTTTATTGTAATTAATTTATATGATTTAAATTATACCAAAATAAATTAAAATCGTTAACTCAAATTAACATATTTTAATTTAAGCTGACTATTTCAATGTTTAGTACTTAATTCAATATTCTTATTTTTTTCGCCAATAGAGAGATTTATATGACCTTTAGTATCTTTCCCAACGATCTTAATTCTATAATCTCCTTCTTTAAGTTGTATCATCTTTTTTCCCTTTGATTCTTCTTCTAGTATAATATATCGTCTTATCCATATTAAAATAAACATGACTTAATAATAAAAGCAGTATAATGGTATTATTGTAAAATTAATCACTATACTGCTTTTTATATTTAAATGGGCCCCTAAATCAGGATTAATCCTCAGTAGTATCAATTCATAACTAATCCTTAATAATTCATAATTTAAATATCACAATTAAAATCCAGTAAAAAAACTTAATAGATGAAATCTCATTCCTGATGTGGCCCTCCTTAGCTGTATTAACTGATAATCTTATTTAGTAATGCTATATTTAATAAGCTGAAAATATGAATATATTTCTATAATCCTGGATTATTTATGACACCAATAAACAAGGGCGTGTCATCTTTATCTGTAATTGCAAAAATAAATGGCCTGTCAAGTATCATATCATAAGTCTTTACATCTGGGTCATATACTGATGTGCATTCTATTGATATTTGGGTGTATGCTGCAGCCTCTCCTCCATCTTCATCTATAGACACTGTTGCTTCCTGATGGATATTTGAAACTCTTATTCCACCTTTTTCACTGAACTTAGTAAAATCTGCATCAGAGTAAATATCAGAAAGTCCCATTTTCACTGCACAGTCATTTAAATCTAAGTTTGATGAAAATTTAAACTTTGGAACTTTAAAGTATACATTATGCACCTGTGCCTTATCTGAAGATAGTGAACTCAATGCTTCATTTAATTTAGATGAATTGCTTAAAATATCATATGGTGATATGCCCTTGTCTGGAAGTATGAACATCATCTTGTGTCCACTTTCAAAATCAAGGCTGCTTGACTTATATCCATTACTGCTTTCATTTATCTCTGTATCTACACTCTGAATCATGTACTCTGCCTTTGATGTTTTTCCACCATTCAAATAAAATTCATCTTCATAAGTATCTTCTTTATCAAAGATACTTTTCCATTTGTCTTTGAAATATACTGCATTGAATATATCCATAACTTCATCTGGCTTTCCAATAAATGAATCTGGATCACCTCCAAGAAGTCCTCCTGTATTATCTAAAAGCCATCTGCTTATCTTTTCTGCATTTTCACGGCTTTGAAGATCTCCTTTAAATACACCTGCATTATAATCTTTTTCTATCTTTTTTAAAGTATCCTCATTGAATTCAACATTATCATTATCATCATCAATCCATACAGAATCTGCAATACTGCATATTCCATGATTTGTTTTAAAGATTTCCTTTTTATAAAGCTCCCTGCATTCTTCCCTTAGTTTATCAGCATCACTTACATTCAAGGCTTTTAACAAATCATTCTTTGTCTTATTGTCAGCACCTTCGCTCAATACTGAAAGAGCCATATAAAAGCTTACTGGAGAATAAGTACTGTTTATATTTGTGTCCTGCTGACTTAATATTATTGAAGAAGAATCTGCACAAAACTTATTTAATCCTTCTGTAAAAGTATAATTCCTATCTTTTTCATTTTCATTTGAACTTATAATTCCGCTGCCATTTACTTCAGTGTCAATCCATACTCCATTTGAACTTATTGTGTATCCATCAACAATGGTATCATGAGCCATTGAGCCATCATCGTTTAGATAATACCATGTTCCCCTGTCATTGAGCCAACCTGTCTTCATGCTTCCATCACTATTAAAATAATACCATGTTCCATTAATTTCTTTCCATCCTGTTACCATGCTTCCGCTGTATCCTAGGTAATACCAGAATCCATTGTTCTTCAACCAACCTGTACTCATGCTTCCATCATCATTGAAATAGTGCCACTTTCCATCTATCAGCTTCCATCCTGTTACCATGCTTCCGCTGTTATTTAAATAATACCAGCAGCCGTTATCCCTTAACCATCCTGTTTTCAAAGCTCCATCACTATTCAAATAATACCATGCCCCTCCAATCTGCTTCCATCCATAAGCCATACTTCCATCTTCATAGTAGTACCAGTTGCCATCAGCTTTATTCCAGCCACTGCTTGCTGCATCAGCATAGCCTGGCAGTAAAGCCGTAACGCCAGATATTACACTTAAAATCAATGCTATTTTTCTAGCCTTCACCCATATCACTCCACTCTGATTCATTAATTATGCCTATATATCACAATTAAATTCCATTTTCTAACTTTCTTTCTATAATATAATACAAGTCCAATTTTTAATTTTGGACCTATTCAAAAATACCTTTAAAAAAATAAAAAGCAGTATGATAATTTAAGTAAAATCATCTATCATACTGCTTTTTATAATTAATATTTTATTTCTTAATACCATCAAATATTCAGCTTCTCCAGTTGCCTCATCATTCTTCTTTTTATCAATTACAAACCCTTCTCTAAGATAAAAACTTACTGCACCCTTGTTTTTTTCATATACACTTAAGGATAATGTTTCATAATCCTTTCTGCATTCTTCAATAAGCTCTTTTCCAATGCCTTTTGAC
>JAEWQX010000092.1 GCA_023399035.1 Bacillota bacterium
GAGCTTTCTGATTATAATTTATCATATAGAGGAAAAGAAAGTACAAAAGATGATTTTGGACAAGTTATTATTAGTCTTAATTCAGGAATAGATACTTTGAGTTCAACAATAAGTGAAGTAAGATCAAGTAGTAATGATATATGCAAAAGCAGTGAACATATTGATCACAAGCTGGATGAGATTTCTAGTGACTTGGAAAAGGCTGCAGCTACTACTGAAGAAATATCTGCCAGTATGGAACAATGTCATGCATCTTTACAGGAAGTAAATGAAATAACAGAAGCAATAGATGTTTCTGCTAGAAATTCAGCTGAAAAGTCAAAGAGGAGCATGGTGCTTGCAGACAGCATAGAAAAAGAAGCAGGAACAATTCATCTTGAAACTGTTAAATCAAAAGAAAATGTACAGGAAATTTATAATAAATGTAGGGACAAGCTAAATGAAGCATTAGAAAAGATATCAATTGTAAAAAATATATCTACAATGTCTGACAGCATCCTTGAAATATCTCAGGAAACAAATCTATTATCATTAAATGCTTCAATAGAAGCAGCACGTGCAGGTGAACATGGTAAAGGGTTTGCAGTTGTTGCAGAGGAAGTAAGAAAGCTTTCTGAAGAAAGTGCAAGAGCAGTAAATACAATTCAGGAAAATATTGATGGCACAATAAATGCTGTAAAAGATTTATCTACAGCCTCTACAGAACTTCTATATGTAGTTGAAAAAGATATATTAAATGACTATGAAAAGCTGATAAATGTAACCTTGTCATATAAAAATGCAGGAACTAGCGTAAAAGAAATAGCAAATGATTTTTCAAATACTTCAGATGAAGTTTCAAATGCAATGGATAAGATATCAATGAGTATTAATGAACTTACAGAAGCAGTAAGTGTTGTTACAGAATCATCTATGACTATAGCAGCCAGCATGAATGGCATAAATACTAAAAAAGATGAAATTATTGAAAGTTCTAAAGAAAATAAAGATAAGTCATTACATCTATCAGAGCTTGTAAATAAATTTACTACATAAGCATATATACATGATAAACTATGAAATAAGCTTTATTATGATTTCATCAAGAGTAAATTATAAAAAATATAGTTAATAATCAGTTCTATATAATATACATGTGTATTATATAGAACTGATTTTTTATATAATTAAGTTTATTGTTTAGAGTTGTTTTCCTTTCTATTATGGTCCACCTTTTCAAGATAATTTGTCTGAGAAACTATATTTTCTTCAAAGTTTTCAACTGCATTCTTAGTGAAATGACCTATATTAGCTAAATGAGCATAATCAGTATTGTAATCCATAATGATATCTCCTTTATATGTAATTTAATATCTATAATGATATATGTTATATATAGATATTGTATATATTATATGCAGTAGTATATAATTTTATAAGATTCTTTCTATATACTGCATACATATAAGTAAAATATTAATATTCAGCCTAAAAATAGCTATAATAAAGGTATAGCCTATATAGTGAAATATTTGCTATAATTAGAAGGGGCTTAAATAACAATTCTTAACTAAACAAAGGAGAAAATATAAATGGATGATATATACACAATTCTTTTCTGCATTGCAGCAATCATATTCTTCATATTATTATATGCTGTCATAAGATTTGTATTTATTGAAAAACGTTCTTTTACTTTTGAAATTATTAATATTCCTCTTGGAATCTTTAAGTTTGATAAAAGAGATGAATATATGAAAAAGAAAAAGAACAATGAATTAAAAATGGATGATTCAATTTTGGGAGATGATTCAAATGATACATATGAAGATAGTGTATCAGGCAATGGTGTATCAGATGAACTTTTAAAAGAAGAGCAGGAGATTTATAAATCACAAGAGACAGAAAATAATAAAAATGATGAATCAGCAGCTAATGTAGAGTTGAATACAGAAGATGGTTCAGATTTAGAAAATGAAGATAAGACAAGTGATGAAGAAAATGAGGACAAGGCATCAGATTTAGAAGAGGTAATTTTAAATGTAGCTGAAGGCTGTGAAGAAGCTGAAATTTCTCATGGTGAAATTATAATTCCTGATGAAGATATTACTAATGAACAGTTATCTCTAAGCAAAAATAATGAAAAAGAAAATTCAGCTGTTGACGATAATTCAGACAAAGTACAAGAAAGCATAGTAATTTGCGATGAATTTAATGATTTATTAAATGAAGAAGACGATGATATAGTATACTGGACTGCAAGCGGAAAAGCATATCATACATCAAGAAAGTGCAGAACACTTTCAAGAAGCAAGGTCATATTTGATGGGACAAGAGAAGACAGCGGAAGATATGTAGAATGCATACACTGCAAGAAATAAAGATCATATATATACATAATACTGAGCAATTATTTTATTTATCTTAGTTATACTAAATATGAATTTGATATAATTTTATGGAACATATACTTAAATTACTGTAAATCACACATTTTAAGTATATTTATATATTTAAATGTATTTTAATATATAAGTGAGGAAATTAAAATGAATTTAAATACAATACATCTAAGAATTGATGAATTCACTAATAAGAAAATGACTTTTTCTCAGACCCAGATGGTCTGCCTTTAGAACTGCATGAATAGATCTTTGATGCATATAAAAACTGCTGTTCATATAACAGCAGTTTTTATATGTAATGAAATAATATTAATAACGATTTACTATTAAACAATCATGATGTAAAATTGTATTATGTAACATAAAATTGTAAATATTGCATGATTAGCCTATATTTTATCATTTTATATACGAATATACCTATATAGGCAATAATAAATACTGAATGGGGCGAATTTTAATGAAAAATGACATCAAGGATCTTAAATACATAATTATTATATTTGGATTCAGTATAGTGTATTCATACATATTTAATTGCAGGTTTGAGTTATCAGATATGCTGTATATACTGCTGAATTTTACATTTTCTATTTATGTATGTGGAACAATTATAACATATAAGTTTAATCTAAAGTATATCGATAGCTTATATAAAAATCTCACATTAACTTTTGTTGCTGTTGGAATCGTTACTTTTGCTTATTTATATGTTATAAAGCTTGACTTTGGAAATTATTTATTCTGGGGCAAAGCTTTAAGTTCTAGTATTATATTTCCATTTTATGAGTCAATCTGCTTTACACTAGCTGTAAAGAAATATAAGATTAATATAAATTATGATAAAGCTTTTATAATAACAATCATAATATCACTTTTAGTATCCTATGTGGGATTAAGAAGCAGTTTAAGTTTTATTTTAAGAATGGATCATGAAAGAAATTATATATTATCAAATATTATAAGAATTGCTTCAATAGCATTGAAGCTGTATGTAGTAAAGATGCTCTATGATTTAAAAAATGAAATCTCCAAGAATCTTTATAAATATTTAAATATTTATCTTTTAGCCAGAATCATAACACAAGTAACAGCTTTTAATACTGTGCAATCTTTTAGAACTCCTATAGTTGTGCTTAACTGTTTACTGCTGGTCATAGGACAGTATTGTGTATTAAAGATAATGGTTAGTGAAATTGCCAAAAATCCATATATGAATATTTACAGTGATTTAATCAAGAAAACAGAAAGTCTTGAAAATACTAGAAATCAATTATCTCAAGTAAGTGAGGAAAAAGAAGTTCTAAGTATTAACTATGAAAAGAAGAAACATGATGAACAGTTGAAAAATGAACTGCTTACAAATATTTCTCATGAGTTTAAAACTCCAGTAAACGTCATTTATTCTGCAGTACAGATGCAGGATATAATAAAGACAAATGGAACTACTGATGAAATGGCCAAATATAATATGATCATAAAGCAGAACTGCAACAGACTTATAAGACTGATAAATAACTTTATTGATACAACGAGATTTGAAAAAGGAAACATACATGCAGATTTTAAATGTGTAAATATAGTAAATACTACAGAGAGGATTGTAATGTCTGTAATACCATTTGCTAACAGCAAAGGACTTAATATTATATTTGATACAAGTGACGAAGAACTGTATTCTTCCATAGATGAGCAGCTTTTTGACAGATTGATTTTAAATCTCTTATCCAATGCAATAAAATACAGCAAAGATACTGGAAACATATATGTAAATATGAATGCTTCAGATGACGAGGTAGATATAATTATCAAAGATGAGGGAGTGGGTATAAGCAAGGAAAACCTCAAGGTGATATTTAACAGATTTGAAAGGATCGATAAGTCATTTTCGAGAAACACTGAAGGCAGCGGCCTAGGACTTCACATTGTAAAAGAAATAATAGATCTTATAGACGGAAAAATTGAAATTTCAAGTGAAGAAGATAAAGGTACAAGCGTTACTGTAACTATACCGCTTATTAAAGATGCAGTGGCTGATGAATGTTCATATGATCAGAATTTTGATATAAATCATGAACATGAAGTTGAAATTGAAATGTCAGATATCTATCTATAATTAGAACGCATATATCTATATTTATCATTATGTAATATAGGGGATAATGTACAATAATTATATAACATGCAACTATACAACAGGTTGTAACTAAGTATTTTATATGCTCAGTCCATATAGTATATGTATATACGGACTGGGCATATATATTAACAAGATAAATATGAGTTTAATAAATAGTTTAATCAAAACATTCTTTAAGCATTTTAACTATAGAGTTATATGCTTTTTTATTTTGACCAGTCTTATAGCTGTATATGAAATCCATCCATAGACATTCCAGAAGCTTAGGAAAAGAATAACGGCTTTGATATAATTCATAAATCTCATCCAATATTAACTGACCTTTTTTATAATCATCTGTAGAAATACTTACTTTTAAAACTGATAGCTTTACAGGTGAACGGTCTATAGAAACATTATCCTTACCATCAGAAATTATTATATTTCTAGTATCGTAGTAACTCTTATTGAGAAGATTATATACGGACTTTGGATTATAGTTTTTAACACATTCTTTTATGAAATTGAGATAAAGAAGCATAAGCATATTATTAATATCAAAATCCTCATATATTTCACCTTCAATATATTCACATATAAGCTTGCTTCTATATAATATATCAGCAGGAATAGAAATATTAAAGCTCTTTTCCTTTTCTTCTGATGCAAAAGAATCTAATAAATAATATATAAAGTATGTAATTTTACTTAAAAAAGTAGTATGTGTAACTTCATACATATAAACAGCATCTCCTTTGGAAATGATTTTTAAAATAAAAGATAACTTATAAAACTCAGTGTAACTTATTTATTTTTAATCTACTCAGCATTATGCTATTAGTTCGCTAATAAATCTTATAAAAGCAGTAGAGAAGAGGAGAGTAGATGGGAAAAATTCATTGTATCTAAATACTTCTTTTATTATGTAAAATTATATGTATATAAATTCCCAAATATGTCTATAATCTAAATATTATTAACAATGGGCTATATTGATAATAAAAAATAGAAGAGGAATTGAAGAGGTGTTTAATATATGAAAAAATATTCAGAAGATGAACGAAAAGATATAAACAAGCTTTTTAAGAAGCTGAAAAACAAAACAAGCATTAAAGTTAAAGAATCTGGTTCAAAATCAAAGTGAATTTTGTAAAAAATCAAGATTTATGACTTTATAATTTTTAGATTTGAAAATGTATAAAGACATTAATAATATAGTTTATAACGATTTTCAAATTCTAATTTTTCTTAAAATCCATGTATGTTTAGGGGAATATAAGGAAAATTTCCGCAAAAATTTATTCGTATGCATAAATTTATTATATGTATATATACTTATTATTTAGTTAACTAAGATCAAATTTCAGGTACCTTATTAAAAAATCAACATATGAAATAATGTAAAAATTTATTATATAAAAGATATAATATGAATTTTAAAATCTAAAAAAGTTATGGGTACCTGTTTAGGTTATAAGTTTGATATTTTAAATTGAAATATATACTCCCTGGGGAAGTCTTTTCAAACTCTTCGTAAAACCTTAGTTTTACGAAGAGTTTACAACTGAAGCGAAATACTGTATAATGTAAGTAAACATCAGGGTTTGCAGCGTTTTAAGACTGCATTTTGGACTTGGGTGATTTTGAAAGTGATTTATGTTATTCACTTCACTTTTGGACAACCTTTTGAGTAATAATATGAATTATCTTTAGATATAATTAGAATTTTTTTATTAAGATTACAATTAAATTTTTAATTTTCAGAAGCTCATTTTCAAATCAAAAAATGCAAAGATATATCTGCAGACCCAGAGGAAAATTTTAAGGAGTTATAAAATTATGGAGTATAAAATTAACGTAAGGCTTCCAGGTGTAATTACCAATTATTTAAGCTATATGTCATCAATAAAAGGATCAAGTAAAAAAACACTTCACGTATACACTACTGATCTTATTTTATTTTTTAGATTTCTAAAGAGAGACAGAAACCTTGTTCCTATTGATACCCCTTTTGAAGAAATAGAAATTTATGATGTAAGTAAGGATTTTATAAAATCAATAGATATATCAGACATATATTCATTTTTATCTTATGCTGAATTTGAAAGGAATAACTCAAGTATTACAAGACGTAGGAAAATTGCATGCCTTAAATCTTTCTTCAGATTTCTGTATCAAAAGCTTCATATGATAGACAGCGATTTATGCGAAAATCTTGAAAGGCCAAAAGCAAAACCAAAGCTTCCTGTATACCTTAAGGAAAATGAATGTATTGCCCTTCTTGATAATATTACAGGAAGGAATATAATCCGTGACAGATGCATAATAACTTTATTCATAAATACAGGGCTTAGACTTTCGGAATTATGCAGTATAAATATATCAAGCATAAAAGATGATACTCTCGTTGTTTTAGGTAAAGGCAACAAGGAAAGATATATATATTTAAACGAAGCATGCTTGAGGGAAATTGAAATCTATAAGAGATATAGATCTGAAAAATATAATCCTATAAAGGAAGGACATGAGGATGCTTTATTCTTAAGTGAACAGAAACAGAGGATAAATCCTAGATCTGTTGAAAATATTGTAGTAAAGGCAGTTAAGAGCGCATGTTTAGATAAACACTACTCTGCTCATAAATTAAGACACACATGTGCCACTCTCCTTTACAAGGCAGGAGCTGATATAAGAAGTATACAGACTCTTCTTGGCCATGAAAGTGTTGCTACAACACAAATATATACTCACGTTGACGTTGATCAGATAAGGGATATAGTTAAGCTTAACCCATTAAATAAATAAAGCTGCGCTTTAGTAATTCTTATTTCACCATGAATAATCACTGTTATATAAAATAAATGGCATAATTCATCATCTTTGTATAAAAATATATAGAATAGAAAAGACTATTTACTGATAAATAATCTATATATTTTAATTATTTTTTATGATCGGAGTGATGATAATGATTATCCATGGTGATGCAGCATTTATGATTCTTTCTACAGCACTTGTGTCAATCATGATACTAGGACTTTCCTTCTTTTATGGCAGCATTGCAGGAAGAAAGAATTCATTGACAATGATATTTGATACATTTATATCCATAGATGTTGTAACAATATTATGGATCTTTGGTGGATTTGGATTGACTTTTGGAGATGATATTGCAGGCATAATAGGCAATCCTGCTCAATATTTTGGATTCAGTGGAACGAATTCTGTAATAAATATTCAATATAACACTAATATCCCCCTTTTATTATTCTTTATGTATCAGCTCATGTTTGCTATAACTGCTGCAGCTATAATGACTGGCGCATATGGAGATAAATTGACAATCTCCGGATGGATCAGGATTTTAATCTTATGGATGATAATGATATACTTCCCTGTTGCTCACTGGATATGGGGCGGAGGCTTCTTATCAAAAATGGGATTTGTAGATTATGCAGGGGGCACAGTAATCCATATAACAAGCGGATTTGGATGCCTTGGCGGAGTTTATTTCTTAGGATGGAAATTGGGAAAAGAACATAAGGATTCTTTCAATTTAACCTTTTCTGCAGTTGGTGCTGCTCTGCTGTTTTTAGGCTCATTTGGATTTATTTCTGGAGGATCACTTGCTTCTGCTGATACTGCTGCAATTGTTTTTGCAAATACATCTTCTGCTATTTCCTCTTCAATGATAACTTGGACTATTCTACACTACATAAATCATAAATCATTTTCTTTCTCACAACTAATTATGAGTGCACTTTCTGGATTTATTGCTATTTCACCATGCTCTGGATATATAAGACCATTAAGTTCAGTTTTTGTTGGAGTCTTAGGCTCAGTAATATGTTTCCTTGCAGTAAAATTTGAACGTAATAAATTTGACGGTTCATTTTGTGTCTTTAGTATTCATGGAATTGGAGGATTTGCAGGCACATTACTTGCAGGACTATTTGCAGATAGTACAGTTAATGGAGTAAATAGTGACCTTGGACAATTTTTAATACAATTATTTGGCTCTTCCATAGTTGCAGTATATTCAGCTGTTGTTACATATTTAATTTTCGTTGCTGCTGATAAAATGAAATCTATCAGAATAAGCCCTGAAATGCAAAAAAGCGGTTTAGATAAATCATTTTTTACGGAATGCTTTAATGATTATAAAAGAAGCAGATAAAATATATAACGCTTTCTGCCATTCATGAATTGTTCTGATCAAATGTACAAAAAATTTATCTTGAATACAGCTTAATGCCATAAAATTATAAAGTAGTTGAAATTATATTTTTTATCAGAATTCAAGTTCTAATATTACCAATTAATGTTGACAATTAACTCATAACTCTTACGTGTTTATTAATTTATATATTAAAAAGGAAACACTTAATTTACTATAGTGCTTCCTTTATGATATAATTCAATAGTTTAATATCAACTTTTGTCTTATCTTTTCCTACAAATATCATTCCTATTGTCTCATTTCTTCTATGCTTATTTCTATACAAATGTATATTATACAATAAAAGTGCATATTATTTTTATATATAGCCGTTATTTTGTATACTATCAGCATAAATATGCAATATCATCATAATAAAGTCACTAATTTATAATCTGTAAACTAAAAACTCATAGATGTTTATTTCTCTATGAGTTTTTATAATATAATAGAATTTATACTATAAGATTTTGAGGATTTCCATTCATATATTTATTTATATTTTCAAAGACAATTTCTGCTCTCTTCACCATAGATTCCTTTGTGGCAAAAGCAACATGAGGAGTAACAATAAGATTTGGTGCTTCAAATAATACATGGTCTGTTGGAATTGGAGGTTCAATTTCAAATACATCTACTCCTGCACCTGCAATAGTTCCATTTTTCAACGCATCACTTAAAGCCTTGCTGTCAATAACAGGACCTCTCGCAGTATTTATTAAGACTGCATTTTTCTTCATTAATTTAATGTTTTCCTCATTTATCAATCCCTTAGTTGAATCATTTAGTGGTACGTGAAGAGATACGATATCACATGTAGATAGCAGTGTGTTTAAATCTACATATTTTATTCCGTTTCCTTCTTTAACAGTTCTGCTGTATCCATAAACTTCACATCCAAAAGCCTTTGCAATATTAGCAACTCTCATTCCAATTGCACCAGTTCCTACAACACCAAACTTCTTTCCTTCAAGTTCGAATCCTACAAGCCCGTTTTTAGTTCCACCTTCTCTTGTAACCTTATTACACTTATCAATATTTCTATATATATTTATAAGCATACCAAAGACAAGATCTGCAACAGCAGAAGTTGAATATCCTGCGCAATTGCATACTGTAATTCCTCTTTCCCTGCAGTAATCTATATCAACATGGTCTACGCCTGTAAATGCAACACATATCATCTTTAAATTGGGGCACTTTTCCATAACTTCCTTTTTATATTTAAAGTTTGACAGTACTACTATTTCTGCCTCTTTACTTCTTTTTATCAATGTTTCAGTGTCTTCTACCCTATTATCATAATATGTGATTTCAACTCGGTCACCTAGCATGCTTTCTGCCATATTCAATAGCTTTTCCTTTTCAACACCTAATGGTTCTAAAATGACTAATTTCATAGCATTTCCCCCTGTAAATTAAATATTATAGTTTAAACATTTTTTAAATTATTATATCTGAATATTATTTTACACTATTATACATATTAATTACATATTAATTTTTATATGTGAAACATAATAAATGAAATTTCATAATATAAATTTATGTAAAAATAAAAAAGCTGAAAACATAGATTTCAATTATTGAAAATATATTATATGAATATTTTCAATTAACTTTTATTATCAAGCTTAAAATTATATTTTCAATTCACAAAATATAATTTTCATAATATTTTTTACTATACTTAAGTCCTATAAATTATAAACAAAAGTAATGTTCAGTATTTCAATAAAATATCTATTATGAAGAGGTATATTAAATTTAAGTTAAAATATTAAGTGATTATATTAACATTTTGATAAGAATAAGTTAAAATTTAGTTATAAATACAAATTTTATATGTAAGGAGATAAACTAGTGGATACAATAAAAATTTTAATTGAACTTATGGGTGGACTAGGTTTATTTATTTACGGCATGAAGCTCATGGGTGATGGTCTTGAAAATGCAGCAGGGGAAGGACTTAAACATATTCTTGAAAAAGTAACGAGCAATCGTCTTATGGGCGTTGCAGTAGGCACAATTATAACTGCGGTAATTCAAAGCAGCAGTGCTACTACTGTAATGGTTGTAGGTTTTGTTAATGCAGGACTTATGACATTGTCGCAGGCTCTTGGTGTTATTATGGGGGCCAATATTGGTACTACTATAACTGCACAGCTTGTAGCTTTCAAACTTGATCAAATTGCACCTCTTTTTGTCTTCACTGGAGCTGCCGTAGTAATGTTTGCAAAAGCAAAGGAAAGAATTGAAATAGGAAATATAATTCTCGGCTTTGGTATACTATTTACTGGAATGGGAGCAATGACAGCCGCAATGGCCCCTATATCAGCATCACCTCAGTTTACAAGTCTTATACTGGCTGTTGGTGATAACTGGTTAATAGGTATTATCACTGGATTGGCATTTACAGCACTTTTACAAAGTTCATCAGCTACTACAGGTATTTTAATTGCTCTTGCATCAACAAATGGAATCACTATAAATCTTGCAATTCCAATACTTTTTGGATGTAATATTGGTACATGCGTTACTGCTATGATTGCAAGTATAGGCACAAATAAGACTGCTCATAAAGCTGCTCTTCTTCATTTGATCTTTAATGTAACAGGTACAATTATATTTATACCTTTCCTTGGATACCTAGGAGATTTTGTAGCAACAACAAGCAATGACATAAGCAGACAGATAGCCAATGCACATACTATCTTCAATATAACAAATACAGCACTGCTTCTTCCATTTGGAAACTTCATAATTAAATTTGTAAATAAGGTAATCCCTTGTGAAGATAAAATTGAAAAAATGGGTCCAAAATTTCTTGACAACAGATTTCTTGAAACACCTGTAATTGCAGCTGGCCAGGTAATAAAGGAAACAATAAGAATGGCAAACAAGGCTAAAAAGAATGTAGAGCTTTCAATGAAAGGTTTTATAAATAATGATGAAGAAATGATCAATAAAGTCTATGAAAATGAAAAACTTATTAACATACTTGAAGAATCAATAACAACCTACCTTGTAAAGCTTTCAAAGTGTATATTGTCAGATAAGGAAAAAGTTATTGTTGCTTCAACCTTCCATGTTGTAATAGATATTGAGAGAATCGGCGACCATGCTGAAAATATTGCAGACCTTGCAGTTGAAAAGATAAATAAGAAGCTGAAATACAGCAATGAGGCATTAGATGAAATAAATGAAATCTATACTGCTGTTATGGATGCATTGAATATTGCAATTACATCTTATGGAACAAGAGATGTCAATAAAGCAAAATCAATAAGTGGAATAGAAAATCTGATTGACTCATATCAGAAAAATTATAGAGAAAGACATATTAAGAGATTATATGATGGAAAATGTACTGCAAATGAAGGCGCTATTTTCTTGGATCTTATAACTGATTTTGAAAGAATAGGCGACCACTCAACCAATATAGCTGAAAATGTGATAGGAAGTTCAATTGATTAACCTTTCAATAAAAGATAATCAGGCAAGCTAAAAGACAAAGATAGGAATTATGGTACATATAATTCCTGTCTTTTATTATTTTACAGTTAGTATACGATATTCGGTAAATGTTTTAATATTCTCGTCTTTATCTTCAGGTTTATCTTCTTCAGTTGCGTCGTTATCTTTTTTAATGTTAATCTTAGAAACAATTTCTGGAACCATATTAACCAATGTAAATATTTATAAATAAAAAAGAGAGCTTAAATGTAATTCATAAATAATAATTTATTGAATATAATAATAAATAGTCTTATATCTAAAAAATAATCTTATAAATTTGAAATAGTACAGGAGATAATATTATGGATGATAACAAAAGAAATATGCTTGCAACTGCTCCAGTAAATAAACTTCTTATAAAATTTGCTGTACCGAGTATTATTGCAATGCTTGTAAGCGCTTTATATAACATTGTAGATCAGTTTTTTATAGGAAGAAGCATAGGCACACTTGGAAATGCTGCAACAAACATCGTTTTTCCATTAAGCACATCATGTGTAGCACTGTCACTTCTTCTTGGAATTGGGGGTGCTTCCACATTTAATCTTGCTATGGGTGCAGGGAAAAAGGAAGATGGCGCTTACTATATAGGTAATGCAGCAACTTTATTAATTTCAAGCGGCATTATCTTATGTATTATTGTACAGCTGTTTACAAGACCGCTTTTATTATTTTTTGGAGCTCCTGATGATGTAATGCCTTATGCAGTTCCTTATACATATATAACATCATTTGGTTTTCCATTTCTTATATTTGCAACGGGAGGCGGACATTTAATACGTGCTGATGGAAGTCCCAAATATGCTATGCTGTGCAATCTTACTGGTGCTGCAATAAATACAATACTTGATCCTTTATTAATTTTTGTATTCAACATGGGTATGGCAGGTGCTGCAATTGCAACAATAATAGGTCAGATATGTTCTGGAATCCTTGTAATACTGTACATACGTAAATATAAAACAGTAAAATTAAAGATAGAACATCTTAAGGTAAGATTGAAATATACAAGAAAGATTATTTCTCTTGGTGCATCACCATTTATTAATCAGATTGCAATGATGGTGACACAGATTGTCATGAATAAATCACTTACTTATTATGGTGCATTATCACAATATGGCGAATCTATCCCACTTGCGTGTTCAGGAATAATAACAAAAGTTAATATGCTTTTCTTTGCAATAATAATAGGTATTTCTCAGGGACTTCAGCCTATTGTAAGCTTTAATTATGGTGCAGAGAAATATGACAGAGTTAAATCTTCATACATTTTAGCTTGTAAGATAGCATTTTTGATTTCAATAATTGCATTTTTGGTCTTTCAGTTTGCCCCAAGGCAGATAATATCATTGTTTGGAAGAGGCTCTGAAATGTATTTTGAATTTGCAACATCCTATTTTAGGATTTTCTTATTCTTTACGTTCTTGAATTTTGTACAGCCGATTACATCAAACTTCTTTACTGCAATAGGAAAACCGCTTAAAGGAATACTTCTTTCCCTTACAAGACAGATAATATTTTTACTTCCTCTTATAATAATCTTTCCTTTATATATTGGAATTGATGGAGTAATGTATGCAGGTCCTGTAGCTGATTTTATGGCTGCAGCCACAGGCATTGTGCTTGTTTACTTCGAATTGAAGAATCTTGGTGTTCCTAAAAAGGCTGGTATGGCAATCTGATTTTATATATTTTAGTTCATAAATTTATTAATATCTTACTTTAAGCTGTATCTTATTTATGCTTATAAATTACATATATAAAATAAATGCTGTTTTCATAAGTTTCTGAAAACAGCATTTATTTTAAGTTTGATTCTATACCATATCTTTAGTAAGCTTTTATTGTTGAACTAAATTATATAAATTTCCTATAGCTTCACTTTCCTGTTGTGGCACTGGGCTTAAAGGATAGAATCCATTCTTGACCATCCACTGCCATACTTCATATGCATGGTTGCAGCTCATTGTAAATGCATCTTTTAAAAATTCCCTTAGTTCAGGATTGCTTGCTTCCATTGCACTCCAGGCATATTCTCTTCCGGCTCTCTTTAATGTTAAAAGATATCCTGTAGCTATTTCTCTATCATTTAACTTTTGAACATCAGTCCTTGGTGTAGCTGGTACTGGTGCTACAGGTGCCTTTGTAAAGTCTTGTAATATTTTCTTTAATTGTGGAACATTTAATTTTTCATTTGGAGCGCTTGCTTCTTTAACAAATTTGACTTTCATATTGTAATCATGAATATGTACTGGAAGGTGCTGTTCTAAAATAGATTTTAATTCTGAATCAGTTACTTCATTTTTATATAATGCCATATTTGTTATGCTGTTAAAGCAGCTTAATATTAATTCGCTTAAGTTATGTAGTTCACCACATGTCAATTGCATTATAAAATTCCTCCTTAGTTTATAAACTTATCTTCTTGGATTATCAAAAGATGGTGGTGTAGGATTAGGAGCTTCATGATGTGGACCAGGGTTAGATAAATCGAAGTATAATTTAGAATCTTCAGTAACTCCAAAATCCTTATTTGAGCCAGTCTTCTGTACTTTATTTAGAGCTTCTCTGAATAAAGCATTGTGAGCTTCTTCTCTGTTTAGTAAGAAATCAATAGTTGCTCTTACTTCTTTATCATCTATCTGCCTGTATAGATATTCATAAACAACTTTAGCTCTCTGTTCAGATGCTATATTTGATAATAAATCAGCTACCAAATCGCCAGTAACACTTACATAATCTGCTGTCCAGGAATATCCTGATGAATTTACAAGTCCTGGTGCTAATCCAAATAAAACATGGGTTTCAATTTCACCATGTTCTACTTTTTCATTAGATACATCATGACCATTTAGTAAATTTATTGTTTGTGATACCATTTCCATATGGCTTAGCTCTTCTGCACCAATATCCAAGAATAAATCTTTAATTTCTTGATCTTTAATTCTAAAACTTTGAGAAATATACTGCAGTGCTGCTTTAAGTTCTCCATTTGCACCTCCCAGCTGTTCCTGCATAAGAACTGCATATTGTGGATTTGCTCTTTCAACTTTTACTTCATGTAATAACTGTTTTTTTATGTTCAAACAATGTTTTCACCTACAGATAATATACTTTTTTCTTATATATTATCTGCTATCTATACAATAATATTCATATAAGTTACATATACAAACTCTATTAATTGACTATTCTATTATATTCATTCAATACACTATCCAGTATTTGACTTACTTCAATTACTTTCCAATGTAATAAGCTTTTTTCTTTTTTAATTAAATCGTGCATTAATTCACGCAATTCTTCTATTTGTATTTCTAATTTTATCTCTTTGCTCATATAATTCCCCTTTCTTTTTATAAATTATACACTTTAAGGTATTATATGTATATTTTCGCTATTTAAAAAAATATTACTATCTAATTGCTTGTCTGTTATTTTTCTTATTAATTGCACTAAATAATTAGCCATTTATCAATATTTTTTCAATTAATTAACTATTCCATATATTTTATATATGATAGTAATTATTATTTAATATAAAATATATATAATAATTTATATTTATCCATTCTGTTTATGATTTTTGAAAGTATTTTTATTAAGATTGTCACAATTATTTAGAATCATTTTTAGTTTTTACCATGAATCAATTTACAGAAAACAGAGAGAGTATACTAGAAAAACTTCTGTCCCAAGCCTTTCACAATATAAGCTCAATCCTAATAAAATGCAGGTTCAAGCCATACAAAGCCTGCAGAGACTAAGAGAAAATAGTGAAGATAAAGGGTTGCTGATTTCAGCTACAGGTACTGGTAAAACCTATCTATCTGCTTTTGAATTAAGAGAATATAATCCTATTCGTACATTTTTATTTTTGCTTCATAGCATCTACAACTAAAACATCAGCTGGAACCCATCTTTGATCATCTAGTTCATCATAAGTAACCCACTTTGCATCATTATGAGCATTTAAATGTAATGTTCCTCCACAAATCTGGCACATGAAACAATGCATTGTAAGATGGAAATCTGAGTAGTCGTAATCAACTGTTGTCAGAAATTCTAGTTCATTTATATCAAGTTCAAGTTCTTCTTTTATTTCTCTATGAAGCGCTTCTTCTCTTGATTCACCTTTTTCAATCTTTCCGCCTGGAAATTCCCACATATCAATAAATTCACCATATCCTCTACGTGTAATAAATATCTTATCCTCTTTTTTAATCACTGCTGCAACTACTTCTATAACTTTCATTGGTTTCTCCTTCTTTTCAAATTATTATTTTAACCTATAAAGCTATTATATTATTTTAAAAGGAGTTTAGAAAGTTTTTATTTTTTCCTATATAAATCTTTTATCAAACGAAACAGACTCTTAGAAATATAATTACTTTTCCCAGCTTGTTGGGAAATTCCCAGTTAATTAATATGACTATGTTAATTAATATGACTATTTATACTCTCTCATTTGAGTTTTTATTAATTTCTTTACAGATTTGTTATTGTTCAATACTGTATAATTTTTTCTTTATTTTATAATCAAATATCTATAAATTACTGTTTTTTAATATTTCTCATCATAACTAAACATAAATAATGAATATTATCCTTTTCAATATCCATTTTCTAAAGAAATGTATCTGTATTAAGCAAGCTTTTAAAAATCATGTTAAATAATAGAAATGAAATAAGACGAAGATATCTTATACTAGACATCTCCGCCTTATCTATTAATTTACTCTTATTTTCATGCTGCTTTTTTGTTTAAACATATTATCATAAATTTTATATGACCTATCATATATGAAAATCTGTGTATTTAATTTTTCTTATTTTGTTAAATAAAATCCAATTAATTTTAATTAAATTAGTTTTTACAACAAAAATTATTTATAAAAAACCTATATATCGTATCTATCCATAAAAAATGTCTTTATTCTATCTAATGATGAAATAAGAATTTCCTTTTCATCTTCTTCAAGGCTTCCTATTGTATTATGAACGAGTTCATCATGGAATTTCTTATGATAGTTATATGCCGTTTCACCTTTTTCTGTAAGCTTTATCAAAACAACTCTTCTGTCTTCTTCTATTCTATTTCTTTCAACATAGCCCTTTTTTATAAGCTTATTGATACAAGCTGTAAGAGTACCCGATGTTATTTTAAGTTTCTGTGCAATTTCAGACATTGTACTTTTAGTATTTATACCAATTGCCTCAATAGTATGAATTTCAGTTATTGAAAGATCGCTTATTTCATCACGATTCAATAATTTTTCTTCAATCAGCTGTATATTATTAAATAAGTCTACCAGAAGTCTGTTTATAACCTCTGCTTTTCCATTCATTTACTTTCATCCTCCTTAGAAAATATGTATACCTTCTTTACCTTCTAATTTTCCTTTTGAAGGACCATTGTGACCCATTCATTAGTTTTAGTCTTCTTCATAAGGCTGTAACCCTGTTTTGCAAGTTCATTATAAATATGGTCACTGCTCCATTCAACAAGTCCTGAAACAAATAATCTTCCATCTTCTTTTATGGCACCATTTATAAGTTCCATGCATGATAAAGTTTCATCTCCTCCAATATTTATGAATACTACATCATATTTATCCTTAATTCCAGATTCCTCTGAATTTACATCGTTTATTACAACATCTATATTTTTTATATGGTTAAGACCAGCATTATATAATACTTCTTCTGTAACATCCCTTATGTCTAATGCAGTTACATGCTCTGCATTTTTAATGGAAGCTGCTATTGCAAGGATTCCAGAACCGGTACCTAAATCAAGGACATTTAATCCTGAAAAATCCTCTTCAAGTATGTATCTTAAGAAATCCTGAGTAGTTTCATGAAGCCCTGTTCCAAAGGACCCCTGAGACTCAAAATTAATTCTGCCTTTTTCAAATTCTATTTCAGTTCCCGGCTCAGCAATTACCCATCCATTGTTTAAGTCTACAGGTTCAAAAGGCTGCTGCCAGTTATCTATCTTGATTTCTGTAAGTTTTATTTCATCATTAATATTTAAGACTTTCCTTATCTTTTCAATGTGAGAAAGACACACATCCCTGTCATCTTCATATGGATAAACCTTTAATTCCGTAAAATCATTTTCTTTTTCAAAAAATCCATATCCATTAGAATCAACTGTTACTTCATAAGGAGCATCGTAATATGTAGAGTCAAGTCCTATTGCTATAAGTTCATTTAATACTGAATCTATTTCTGAATGTTTTACACCAAATGATATTTCAAACATTATATTCACCTCATTATCATATTTAAAGTGCAGTTTATAAACATTTATATCTTATTCTGCACTGATTAGACTAGGTGATATTATATCATAAAAGTTCATTATCGAGAAATATCTTTTACAATATTTAATGCGAATTTTAAAGAAGCAATGGATAATAAAATATATTAATTTTATAACCCTAAAACTATTGATTCAAAAGCATATTAAAAAGTACAGAAAATATAATTTTCCTATTCCTAATGCTGAAATCTAAATCAACATATATGATACAGGATGTTATAACTTTTCTGTACTTATAATTTAAATATTATATCAGTATTCTATTTCTATTATATTAATATTCTATTCCAACTCTTGATTCTACTCCATTATCAAATGGATGCTTGATTTTCTTTATTTCAGATATATAATCAGCCTTGTTCATAAGAGCTTCTGATGGATTTCTTCCAGTCATTACGATTTCAAGCTTTTCTGGTTTTTCATTTAAGAATTTCAACACTTTTTCTTCAGTGACAAAACCACATGAAATTGCAGACATTATTTCATCGAATATAACCATATCTGCATCATTTTCTAATACTTCATTTACAGCAGTATCAAAAAGCTTTGTATACTCCTGCTCAGCAATTTTCTTTGTTTCATCATCCATATTCCATGAAAATCCTAAATGCTTCTTGCATACAAGAACATCAATGTTGTCAATATCATCAAGAATCTTTAATTCGTTTGATGTGCCATCCTTCATGAACTGTACAAAAATCACCTTCATAAGATGTCCTGCACCTCTTATTGCAAGGCCTGTAGCCGCTGTTGTCTTGCCCTTGCCATCACCGCAGTAAATATGTATAAGTCCCTTCATTATATTACTTCCTTTCAATATTAAATACTCTGCTTATTATTATTTACATATTTTCTTGAAATTATATTTGCATATATGCTAAATATAATCTTATTTCTCAAATGGATAAACAAGTCCTATCTGATTTCTCACTTCATCCATGATTTGTGCAATTTCCAATGTAGCCTTATGTGAAGCATCTTTGCTTTCAAGGCCATTTTTTCAAAAATATCTATATTATCTTCTTCTCTTTCTCCTTCTGCTGCGCCCTCTTGATGGTGCCCCCCTAAATACTGGAACTTTTGCTTTTTCCCTTTTAATTTCATGCATTACATCCCTGCATTTTCTGCATACATCATTAGGATAGTCCCATGAAAGCTTTCTCTTACAGACACTGCATGTTCTCTCATGGTCAAGGAGCTTTGTAAGAAGAAGGTCATTGATCTTATTTGCAGCATTTTCCTTTTCACTGCCTATATATCTCTTATTTATCATAAGGTTGAAGTTCTTTCCAAAAGAATAATTGAGGTCAAGTGATTTATAGTAGCTTTCAAGGTCATCAAGCTCTTTCTTTGAGCTTATATTTTTCTTGAGCACAGGCTTTTTAAGATTTATAGCACCCCTGCCATACATCCTGCAGTATTCCTCCCACAGTGCATAGACAGTCTTATTGTTTTCCTCAAAAGGTATTGTTGCCATTTTAAGTGCATCTTCCTTGCTTATATCAATATTCATCTTCTTTATCTTATTTAAGAGGAATATTATCCTTGTCACATCAGTTTTTGCAAAAAGTCCTTTAGTGGACATTGCACTCCATGTCTTCAATGCATCTACTATGTCTATATCAATTCCAAGAAGTGACTCTGGAATTCCTGTATAGCATTTTTCAATAGGCTTT
This sequence comes from Bacillota bacterium, assembly GCA_023399035.1. GTDB lineage: Bacteria > Bacillota > Clostridia > Clostridiales > Clostridiaceae > Clostridium. The sequence continues at coordinate 20,249 of JAEWQX010000092.1, forward strand.
GGAACTGCCTTTAATGCTCCCTTTATGAGGTTTATGTCACAAGCTGCTGCAACATATCCCTTATTATATATTCCTTTACGTCCTGCTCTTCCCGCTATCTGCTTTATTTCTGAAATATTAAGCCTTCTCAGTGACACTCCGTCATATTTTCTTGTTTCAAGGAATACAATACGCTTTATTGGAAGATTTACCCCCATTCCTATGGCATCTGTACAGACAATTACTTCTGTTTCACCGCTTAGGAATCTGTCAAACTGCTTCTTTCTTGTGGAATATGGAAGTGAACCATATATAATACTAGTTTTTATATTCTTGTTTAAAAGCTCTGCTGAAACTGCCAATGCCTTTCTCTTTCCAAATACAACAAGGGCATCTCCAGGCATTACATCCTTATTAAGATCAAATACCTTATCTTCAAAGACCAGTTCAGTATCTCTTTTATGATTGATGACTTCATATGTATCTCCGCATTCTTCTATAAGCTTTATGATTATATCCAATGCTTCAGGTGCCATGCATATATGTATCTCAGGAGCCAGTACTGCAATTATAGCTCTTGTCCAAGCCCATCCACGCTGTCCATCGTTTATCATCTGTGCTTCGTCTATTACACATACATCATAAGTTTTCCCTGTCTCAAGCTTTTCTATTGTCGATGCTACGTGGCCTGCATAAGGAATTATATCCTCTTCTTCACCTGTAAGAAGTGAACATGGAACATTTTCCGAATTAAGCTTATCCTGAATCTCAAGAGCCAGAAGTCTCAAAGGTGCAAGATACACCCCTGTCTGGACTTCCATAAGTCTCTGAATGCTCGAATATGTCTTTCCTGTATTTGTTTCACCAACATGAAGGTAAAAATGTCTTTCCATATATCTTGCTTCTTCAAATTCATCAATTGGATCATCGAGGATTACTTGTGCAAGTTCATCTTTTGCCACCTTTTTTATGTATATATTTTCTGCTGTCCAAACTGGTCCCTTAAAGCACAGCCATGGAATACATTCCTTAAACTCTTCCATTTCATCAATTGATGGTGCCTTTTCATTTTCTAAAAGGTAGTCTGTATAAAGAAGATTGTATACTACAGCCATCCTTCTTATTATTTTGAGAATTCCGCCTTCCTTGTTCTTAAGATTATGTCTTCCTCTTCCTATTGTCATGCTTTTATAAAAACCGAAAACAAGCTTACCTGCATCTTCAAGGAATAAATTCATGTAATCATCTGTCCTGTATATCTTCATGCTTAAAAGTGAATCTATCCTTTTATCAATAGTGTTCATCACCTTTATCTTAAGCTGGGTTATTCCTTCCAATTGATTATGTACATTCCTGCAGTGTTCCATCATTATTTCTATGAGCTTTTCTTCACTTGTACTGTGGCTTTCTGTAACACACTCTGTAAAATAGTCATTTGGAATCTGAAGCAGTGAACATCCTCTTTCATATACATCAAGCATGAATTCATCATCAAGACTGCTTACCTTTGAAGTTATAGAACTTCCCCATCTGCTCTTGAATGCATTTCCAAGTTCAGTCTTTATTCTCTCTTCAATGCTTCTCTTCTTGTCAGGATTCAATTCCTCTACATTGATATCATAATATTCCTTGCCATCTCTCGTTCTTTTATAAAAACGTGCACTTTCAAATAAGTATTCTTCATCAGTGTATCTCTTTTTGAATTCCTTATATATTGAAGCTTTTTTCTGCTCCATATTTTCCTGAACCTTCTTATAAAGAACCATACCTATATCATGAGGCTCGTATCTGTAAACTGTCCTGTAGCTGTGGGAATCCTCTCTGCTGTCGTCTTCATCTTCTTCCTGCACATAAGAACCCTCCCATGAATTTTCTGCAAGAAAATCCTTAAAGTACATATAGTCGTAAACATTAAAAGAACCTCTGCTGACTAAGCTTACTCTCGAATTTTCATCTTCCTCATCAAAAAGCGAATCATCTATTTCAGCTTTCTCCATTGTCTTTATATAGTTTACAGCTTCCCTTAAAACTTCATTTATAAATTCATTGTCTATGTATTGTGATATTTCATTTCTTCGTTCACGCGTTAACGTAAATTTTGTTGAACCCATATATTTATGCTCACATCCTTTGTAATTTATGCTCATCATCTAGCAACAAGCATAGTATATTCCACAACTCTTATGTATATAACTAAGGATATTATATCATTTAAAAGTGTAAAGTCACAGTAAAAAGCACATACATAATAATAAAACCCATAAAACGCTGAATTTTATGGTATTCAGAATTTTATGGGCTCTTTATTAACCTTCTATTAATTATACATCTCTTTTAATATTTCTAGTAAAACAGCTGCATCAATTAATTTATATATAGATTTATAATGCTTTTATTATAGTATAAAATATAAATTAAAATTTAATCATCCTATATTAAGTGAAGCATCAGCTAGTGGATTTCAATTGATGTTCCTTTTTCCTCTTCTTTGATTGCCTTAGGAACTGTAATTCTCAAAACTCCGTTTTCAAACTTAGCATTGATTTTATCAGCTTGTATATTATCAAAGTAAAATGATCTAGAAAATTCTCCGTAGTTTCTTTCTTTCCTGATATAATTATCTTCTTTATCCCTATGCTCTTCCTCTCTCTTTGCAGCAATAATCAAGTGTTTGTTCTTATAATCAAGACTTATGTCTTTCTTATCAACTCCTGGGAGATCTGCATTTATTAAGTACTCATTTTCATTTTCCCTTATATCTGTACTGAATCTGCCTATGCTGCCTGCCATTTTTACTGGACTTAAGAAATCTTCATCAAAGAAATCATTAAATAAGTTTCCTAAAGAGCCTCCTTTTTCGTCTGAACTGTTAGTCTTAAATGGTATAATTCCAAACATATAAAAGCCTCCTTTAAACTTTTAAACATTAATTATCATATTAATCATTGATTTATTTAAACTTAATTTCTAGTGCCTATGAACAATCTGCATATGTTAATCATCTCTCATACATAATATTATTTATCTTCCTGCCTATTAAAGCAGGGAACAAATCTAAAATTGAATAATGTCCATAGGCATAGTTGAAATTATTTACTAATTAAATATAAATTTTACTTCTGAATTACTGTGAGTCATTATTTGCATCTATTTTTATTCAATAAATATCTGTGAATTTCTGCTTTGTCCTTTGACCTCTTTAGGTAAAATAACCTTTAGTTCGCCATTTTCAAATTTTGCTCTGATCTTAGACTTATCTACATTGTCAAAGTAAAATGTCCTTGAAAATTCTCCATAGCTTCTTTCTTTTCTGATGTAGCTGTCCTTGCTGTCATCATGACATTCCTCTCTTATTGCTCTGACTATAAGATTATTATCCCTGTAGTCAAGGCTTATATCTTCTTTATTTACTCCTGGAAGTTCTGCACATACAAGATATTCATTTTCGGTTTCCCTTACATCGGCACTGAATTTATTCATATCAAAGTTCATTTCCATTGGTGCCAATAAATCATCGTTAAAGAAATCGCTTATGAAATCTGCAAAAGTTCCTCCTAATTCATTGTTCTTCTTTGTTGTAAAAGGTATTAATCCAAACATACAAACGACCTCCTTTAATATTTTAGTTTAATTTTTGTCTTACAAAAGATTGAATTAATATTTTTATATCTTGATATAGATTCAAAATTTAAGATTACCTCTTATTTTTTTATCTTAATTCATAAGCCTTATTTTAAAATCTATCCTTATCTTTTGTACAAGTACATTATAGTTTCAAGGTCAAAGATAGTCAAAGTAAGTTTGGCTATAACTTTTTAGTTCTTCAATCAACTCTAAGCAATATTAAAAAATATCTCACTGTTTCTAATAATATCTATCATTTTCTTTATTTTTCTGTCTTTTTCATATAATATATAAAAAACTTTAAAGGCCATCACTTTAAGTGTACTTTATCCTTTCATTTCAATATAGCTGTAAATAAATCTTGCAATTATGCTCACTATAATAATAAAATGTAAATTGATATTATTTTTAATTACTACAAATGAGGAGCTAACTATGGAAAAAAACAAAACATCAAAAGCAATGGCAGCAGCATTCCTAGCCAATGTAATATTTGGGTTCAGCTTTATATTTTCTAAAATGGGACTTAGTGCTGCCACGCCTTCAATATTACTTGCATACAGATTTGTCACTGCACTATTAGTAATGACAGTACTTATCCTGACTAAAACAGTAAAGTTCGATATAAAGGGCAAAAATATAATGCCTCTTTTACTTATTGGTCTATTTCAGCCTGTAATTTACTTCATATGTGAAAGTTATGGACTTATGTATACAACTGCAACATTTTCTGCAGTCATGATTGCCCTTGTGCCAATTGCATCACTATTATTTGGTTCAGTATTCCTGCGTGAAATACCAAGTGTAATGCAGGTTATATTCAGCCTTATATCGATTTCTGGTGTTGTATTAATGGCACTTCAGGAAAGCAGTGAAGGCAGTGTAAAGCTTATTGGTATCTTCCTGCTTATCGGTGCTATAGCTTCTGCTGTTGGATTCAACGTTACAAGCAGAAAGTATTCATCACAGTTTTCAGCAGCGAAAAAACCTGTCTGTAATTCTTATTATCAATTATAGTATCTATTGCAATCAATCCATTATATAAAGTAGTCATATTTCCCTCAAGAGTTTCAAAAGCCTTGTCATTGAACCAGTCCTCATAAGT
>JAEWQX010000112.1 GCA_023399035.1 Bacillota bacterium
TTGTTGTTAAAAATAGAAGAGTCTTTAATAAGATTGGTATCACCAATACTTTAATAATGGATAAAAATAATAGATTATAAAGAAATCTAAGTAAAAATAGCTGTAGTTATAAATTAATTTTATAATTGCAGCTATAATTGCAATTAAGTTTATTATTGTACCTTCTTTCGTAGTTATTGTAAATTTTTCTTTATAATTGTCATACTATGATTATACTTTCCATTAATAGGATAAACATAAAACTATTAAAATAGGGTGCACATTAAGTTTTTTAGGAGTATATTATAATAAACTATTTAAAATAAAAATTTTAAGTTTTGGTAAATAGCATAAGAAAAATATAAAGGGGTATAATTAAAAATAGCAGTATTTAAATCTAAAAATATTATATCGTTTATTAATTATCTATGCATAAAGAATATAGATATTTTATTAACAAATAATTATATAATTAGGAGTGAAAATAAAAAAATAATAATATATATTGACAAAAGATGATGATTTGATATAATGTAAAAAAGACTTAATATTACAATGATTGGAGAAAAAACATGAAAAAGGATATTGCAAAAACAGTTATGCAAAAATTTTATAGCTTTTTTTACTTTATGTTCTGGGGCTTTTATTTTAGCGCTGGCTATTTGTTTTGCAATAAACTGAATAATAATATATCTTTAATGAGTGTTTAATCCACTGTAAAGTTTTTTAGAATAATAATATTTTGGTATTATATAGAGCTCATTAAGTATGGGCTCTATTTTTTTATACAAAATAGATAAAAAATCAAAGTAAACAAGAGTAAAGAGCAGTTTACAAAAAGTAATTGACGTAAAAAGAAAGCTGTAAGACTTAAAAGAAAATAAATTGTTATTAATTTCCGAAAATCCAAATAACGAATTGATTTGGATACGAACTGTCAATTCTCAATTGTCAACTGTCGACTGATCAAGAGGGGGCTTATAAAATGATAGTAGTATTAAAGCAAAAAGTTAAACAAGAAGAAATCGACAAATTAACAAAACAAATTGAATCAAAAGGATTAAAAGTAAATCCTGTTATAGGAACAGAAAAGAGTATATTAGGACTTGTTGGTGATACAACACAAATTGATCCTTCAAGTATTGAAGCAAGCGAAATAGTTGAAAGTGTCATGCACGTACAGGAACCATTCAAAAAGGCAAATAGAATGTTCCATCCAGAAGATACAATTGTTGATGTAAATGGAGTTAAGATTGGTGGAAATAAAATTGCCATGATTGCAGGACCATGTTCAGTTGAAACTGAAGATCAGATAATAGGAATAGCACAGGAAGTAAAGAAGTTAGGTGCAAATTTCTTAAGAGGAGGAGCATTTAAGCCAAGAACTTCACCTTATGCTTTCCAAGGATTAAAATATGAAGGACTTGAATTATTAAAGAAAGCAAAAGAAAAAACAGAACTGCCAATAGTTACTGAATTAATGTCGCCTTATGATATTGAAACATTTGTTGAAAATGTAGATGTAATTCAAGTTGGTGCAAGAAACATGCAGAACTTCGATTTATTAAAGGAACTTGGAAAAACTAATAAGCCAATACTCTTAAAGAGAGGTTTATCTGCTACAATAGAAGAGTGGTTAATGTCAGCTGAATACATTATGGCAGGAGGAAACGAAAATGTTATACTTTGCGAGAGAGGTATAAGGACATTTGAAACTTACACAAGGAATACATTAGATTTAAGTGCAGTACCAGCAGTTAAAAAGTTAAGTCACTTACCAGTAGTTATAGATCCAAGTCATGCTACAGGAAAGTACTGGATGGTTGAACCATTAGCAAAAGCAGCAGTAGCAGTTGGCGCAGATGGTCTTATAATAGAAGTTCACAATGATCCAGCAAATGCATTATGCGATGGTCCGCAATCAATTAAACCTAAAAAATTCGCTAAGCTTATGGAAGAACTTAGGGTAATTGCAGAGGCTGTTGGAAGGGAAATTTAATCAGTTGAAAATTGATAGTTGAAAGTTGAGATTTAAGGATGAAATCTCCTTAAGGAGATTTCTAAAAATATAAAATTAAAGATATTTCGTAGAAATATCAACATTAACTGTTAGTTATACACTTTCAACTATCAACTGAATTTAGGAGGATGTAAATGGAAGATTTAGTAGTTGATTTAGGAGAAAGAAGCTATCCTATCAAGATAAGAAAAGGATTGCTTGATGAAGTTAACATTGAGATAAAAAAAGTGTTCAATGGTAAAAAGGTATTTATACTGACAGATAAAAATGTAGGATCACATTATGGAGACAGGGTTAAAAATAGTTTGATTAATGAAGGATATGATGTTAGATTAATGGCTTTAGAACCAGGTGAAGAAACTAAGTCTTTTAATACTCTTCCTTCTGTATATAATGAACTTTTAGATTTTAAACTTACAAGAAGTGATATTATCATAACTCTTGGAGGCGGGGTAGTTGGAGACCTTGGAGGGTTTGTAGCTTCTACTTTCTTAAGAGGAGTTGCATTTGTTCAGATTCCAACATCTATACTGGCACAGGTAGACAGTAGCGTTGGAGGAAAAGTTGCAGTTGATCTTGATAGAGGAAAGAATTTAGTGGGAAGCTTTTATCATCCAAAACTAGTTTTAATTGATCCAGATGTTTTGGAAACATTAGATGATAGATTTTATAGAGATGGAATGGCAGAAGTAATTAAATATGGATGTATAAAAGATAGAGAATTTTTCTATTTTTTAAAGACTCTTAAGACAAAAACTGAGGTTATGAACAATATAGAAAGAATAATTCACACTTGCTGCTATATTAAAAAGTGTGTTGTAGAAAATGATGAAAGAGACACAGGAGAAAGAATGCTTTTAAACTTTGGACATACTTTAGGCCATGCAATTGAAGCTTATTATGACTTCAAGAAGTTCAGTCATGGTGAAGCTGTTGCTATAGGGATGTATGAAATAAGCAGGATTTCAGAAGAAAAAGGCATGACTGAAAAAGGTGTTTCTGAGGATATTAAGGAAATACTTATTCAATATGGTCTTCCTTATGAAGTTTACATTGAAGAAAGTTCAAAAATAATAGAAACCATATCATTAGATAAAAAAAATATTGATAATGTCCTAAAGGTTGTATTACTTGAATCTATAGGAAAATCATTTTTAGAAAAAACTAATGTGGAATTCTTTAAATAGAGTGAGGTGCAGTCATGGGAAATTATAAAGTTTATCCTGGAAAATTAAAAGGAGAGGTAAAAATACCTCCATCAAAGAGTATGGCACATAGAGCAGTTATATGTGCTGCATTAAGTGATGGCTTATGCAGAGTAAGCAATATAGATTATTCTGATGACATTATAGCCACAATTGAAGCTATGAAATCTTTAGGTGCAGTAATAACTAAAAAAGATGATTATCTCGAAGTTGTGGGCATAAAGTCAGAACAAAATAATATTTATGACAGCGTAGCATCTGAAAGAATAATAGATTGTAATGAATCAGGATCTACACTTAGATTTTTGGTGCCTATAGCAGCTTTATTTGAAGGCGTTAACAAGTTTGTAGGCAGGGGAAATCTAGGAAAGAGACCTCTTGATACATATTACAGAATTTTCGATG
>JAEWQX010000127.1 GCA_023399035.1 Bacillota bacterium
TGTTAGTCATTGTTCTATACGGAATTGCAGCTGTAAGGTCTCCTGCAACTGCATCTACTAATGTATGCTTGATATTAGACTGGCTTAATTCCTTCTGCCATGTTCTCTTTCCATCTAAAATGTCTCCAAGTCTCTGTACTAATATGCTTCCATTGCCAAGCATATTAACTAGTTCTGCAACCTTTCTTCCATATTCAATTGGTTCATTGAATGGCTCAGAAAAATTATGAGAGCTTAATATTGCTAAATTAGTATTATGTGATTTCTTTTCCTTATATGAATGTCCATTTACAACAGCAAGATTATTGTCGTAGTTTTCCTGACTTACAAAGCCTCCTGGATTCTGACAGAATGTTCTTACCTTATCCTTAAATGGTGCTGGATATCCTATAAGCTTTGATTCATAAAGGACTTTGTTTACACTTTCCATGATTTCATTTCTAAGCTCAACTCTTACACCAATATCAACTGTACCAGCCTTATGGTTTATATCATGCTTTACACACATATCCTTAAGCCAGTCAGCACCTTTTCTTCCTGTAGCTACAATTACTTTTTCTCCTGTTATTTCTTCATCTCTTCTCTTTGTCATTGAATCTGAAACAAGGACACCATAGATAGCTTCATCTTTTATTAAAAGGTCCTTTACTACAGTATCAGTTCTTAATTCAACACCACAATCTATAAGATAATTTTGAAGTTTCAAATACAGTTCATGAGCCTTTTCTGTACCTAAATGTCTTATTGGACAGTCAACTAATTTAAGACCAGCCTGTATTGCCTTGCTTCTTATACCTTTTACTGCTTCATTGTCGCCAACACCTTCAACATGCGTATCAGCTCCAAATTCTAAGTAAATTGAATCAGTATAATCTATGAACTCCTGAGCAACATCTGCACCTATAAGTTCTGGAAGATCGCCTCCAACCTCATAGCTTAATGATAATTTACCATCAGAAAATGCTCCTGCCCCTGAAAATCCTGATGTTATGTTGCAGTAAGGCTTGCATGATATACATTTGTTTAGTTTATTTTTTGGACATTGTCTCTTATCTACTCTTTTACCTTCTTCAATTAAAAGGATTTCTGCATCTGGTTTATGTTTCTTTAGTTCATAAGCTGTAAATATTCCAGCTGGACCTGCACCTACTATTATTACGTCATAATTCATAATTAACATCTCCCTTTGTTTCCAAATCATAAAAATTCAGTAAACACTTATAGTATGAGCAATTTACGGCAGCTCAGTAGAAACATCCCACCCATATTGCAGGACTTATATAAGTGAATATTTTATGCATTAATTTATTAAATATTCTCTTTTCATGATTATTTTAACCTATTTCCATCTATACTTCAACCTTATTTTTATAATTTTACATAAAAAACACGAATATTAACATTGTATTTATGTAAAATATCGTAATAATTTCTCTATCTTATAATATTTAAAACTATTCCTTTTTCATTCCAGGTGATTTATTAAAAGCTGTTAGATTCAAAAGAAATATTACACGAGAGGAATTAGCAAAAGCTCTTGATATAAAAGGTGGATCCAATACTATTAAAGATATTGAACTTAATAAAAGATATCCTAGCAAAAAACTTGCTGGACAATTGTCATCATATTTTGTCTGATTCTTTCGAATAATCACTTATAATTATTATTTTCCTTATTTCTTTTAACATCTGGATTATTTAGCATATCATTGATTTTATTTTTAAGAAATGTAATTCTGTCACCTGCAGCTTTGATATTTTCTGCATTAGCCTTGTCCAATTTCTCTCGTAACTCTTTATTTTCTTTATAATGTAGTTCCCTTTCTTTATTGTCTAATAAATCAATCTCTTTTAATATAGTATTTAATTCTTCAGATAGTTTGAGCTGATTTTCTAAATACTCTTTAATATCTTTCAAAGAATCTACCCCTTTATCCTTTATTTGGTTTAAAGTCTTGCAGTCCTTTATCTTTAAGATTCCAAGACCAGAGCTTGCAATTAAAACACCCCCAACTATGGAAAGTTCAGCTGCAAGTTCAGTTTAAAATCATGATTCTGATATTTAAAGTTAGTATTTACTGCAAGTCTGAAGATGTTTGAAAATTATCATAAATGTATTGAATTATATCATAGTAATATTCTTCCTGATCAACAGGATATGAAATAAGCATTGAATCAGATTTGGTTCCCTTATTATCAAATCTATTGCATTGATAATAAGCTTTGCCATCCTTTATCCATGTTACAACACTTTCACGTTTTGCCAAATTGCTGAATCCTATCTGGGCATGTTCAAGTTTTAACTTATCCAACGTAGAATTATACTTTTCTTCTGCACTTCTATTACCTTTTTCTAGTTTATTATTTCTTGTAATTGAAATTTTAGCATCTGAATTATCTGTTTTTAAATTAACATGATTATTTGATTTGCTTTCCACAGTGAAAAATGATGGATATTGAAAATTTATTTTTCCATCACCTAAAGAATAATCAGAATAGTTAACCTGACCATCACTTGGAATATTATTTGGATTCTTATCATCTTTTAACGAATTTTCATCTTCCATATCATTAGAACTTTTAGTTTCATGGGACTTGTCTTTATCTTGTTTATCGGACTTGTCTTGATCTTGTTTATCAGTTTTGCCTTCATCTTGTATATTCTTTTGTGAATTGCTGCTGCTATTTTCTACTAATTTTTTATCATTTTTAATATCATTATCAGATTTATTCTCATCTTGCGATTTATCTTCATCTTCTGATTTATCTTCACCCTGGGAATTACTATTATCTGCATTTATTGTTGCTATGCTATTATCTTTTGAAGTATAAATATCCCTATATGCCCATACAGCAGTAGACAATAATCCTCCAATTAAAACTCCGCATAAAATAAATACAGCTCCCTTTAAATGGATCTTTGAAGGTTTTTCCTTTTTAGAACTACTGTCTTCATCATAGCTATGGTAAAAATCTTCATAATAAGCTTTGTTATTAAAATCCATTTGAGGCATTTCAAATTCCTGAGTATCTCCCAATTTATCTTCACTTTTAGAATCATCAATTTTAGTTCCACAATTTATACAGTAGCTAAACCCTTCGTTTATTTCTGCTCCACAATTCTTGCAATACACAATATCACCTCTTAAAACTTAATCTTTCTATTGCATTACTTAAATCTTAAATTCAGGTTGTAATTAACAATCCCATTTTATTATATTATTTTACTAAATCAATTTCAAATTATTACCAATGCCATATTATTGTTATATAATCGCAATATAATTTTTATTAATTTTTAATATTTAAGCAAGCTGTAAAGTGATATTCTTATAGTTGCTTATTTTAATTAACTAGACTTGTGCAGTAAATAGGAAAAATTTAATCTACTAGTCCTAATTTGGAAATAGTGGTGTTAGTATAAAGTAGTGGACACATTAAGTCGAACTAAGTAAAATAATATTTAGTAGAGAAAGGAGGTGTCCAATATGGGGAAGGGCAGAAGATATGATCAAGAATATAAAGATATGATAGTAGATTTATATAAATCAGGAATGAGCTTATCAGAGATAAGCGGCGAATATGGCATTGCAAAATCGACAATCAACGGTTGGATTAAAGATGTAAAAGAAATTAAAGTAGATGAAAATGAAGTTATGACATTAAAGGAAGTTAAAGCATTAAAAAAAGAAATGGCAAGAATTAAAAGGAAAATGAAATATTAAAAAATAGAATATTTCCATTCATCAATAAAAAAACATAAGACCACTGCTTCTTTCAGCCTGTATGCATTATGAAATCTGTCATTCTTTAGGTATTTAAAATTTAATATGTTTATACATACTGTTCTTTTTAGCTGAGAATAATCTTCACCTTCATTAAGC
>JAEWQX010000198.1 GCA_023399035.1 Bacillota bacterium
AGGTGGTATTATTGGATGCATTATAAGTTCGATTATTTACAGAATGATCAGTGTATTTTTTAATAAGGACACATCTTTATGTTAGCATAACAGACTTATTTTATCAGTATATACTGGTAAAATGAGTCTGTTTTTATAATTTACTAAATTATATTGCTGCAGCTATTTTTTAGAATAAATACTTGATGAAAAAACTAGTTGTCATAAATAAACTTATGTATTTTTTCAATTGTAGCATCCTCATCAAATACATAGTAATATACATTATTTATAGATTTACCACTAATATTCTTTTTATTGGAAGTTTATGAGTATAATTCATTATTTCATCATCCTTAATTTATGTTTACATTATGAAGTATATTCATAAATGACAATTTATATGCATTTATAGTTGTGATATTAATATATATGGATTTGAATAATTTTGAGGTTGAGTGTAGTCATTTTATTTTTAAAATGTTAATATAAGAAATAATTGTAATATATTTACAAAATATGAAGAATATGTTAATATATATTAAGGTTAAAACAAATAAATTTCAATACAGGAAAGAGGAGGATTTAAGTAAAAATTATCAAAAATATAAATTATTTTTGCATAAACAAAGTATATTAAGAAGAAATTTGATAAACGTAAGGATGAATAATGTTTATACAATGATTTTATGACAGTTAATTCTGCTAAAGCTTGTTAAGTGATAAAAGAAGCAGAAATGGAATCATTTATTTAATTAATATGATATTTATTGAAACATTATGTATAAAATTTAAAATTTTATAATTTATTAAATGTGTATAGAAGAATATGAGGGAGTGTAAGGAGAAATTATGAAAATTGTAGTAGCAGGAACAGGCTATGTGGGGTTAGTAACTGGCGCATGTTTAGCTGAAAAAGGGCATATGGTTACTTGTATTGATATTGATCAAAATAAAATTGAAAAAATGAAGCAAGGTATTTCGCCTATATACGAGCCACAGCTTGATACATTATTAAAAAGGAACTATTCCCAAGGAAGATTAAACTTTACTACAGATTATAAAAGTGCATACAAAGATGCGGATTTGATTTTTATAGGCGTTGGAACACCCGAAAGAGAAGATGGATCAGCAAATCTAGATTATGTATTTAATGTTTGCAGGCAGATTGCTGAAAATGTTGAACGTGACTGTTTAGTAGTAGTAAAATCTACAGTTCCAATTGGAACTAATGACAGAGTAGAACAATATTTAAGAGAAAATTTAAAAAATAATGTTCAAATAGAAGTTGCATCAAATCCAGAATTTTTATCTCAAGGAACAGCAGTAGAAGATACACTTCATGCAAAAAGGATAGTAATTGGAGTTGAATCTAAAAGAGCTGAGAATATATTAAAAGAAGTATATGAAAGATATGATCAGCCAATAATTGTAACTAATAGAAGAAGTGCAGAAATGATAAAATATGCATCTAACGATTTTTTAGCACTAAAGATTTCATTTATAAATGAAATAGCTAATTTTTGCGAAATAGTTGGAGCAGATATAGAGGATGTAACAAAAGGAATGAGCTATGATCCAAGAATAGGAAACAAGTTTTTAAAAGCTGGTATTGGATATGGAGGTTCATGCTTCCCTAAAGATACAAAAGCACTACATTGGCTGTCTAATGATAATGGAAATGAGATTAGGACAATAAAAGCTACTATTGAAGTAAATGAAAATCAAAAATATAAACTGTTTAGACAAGCCAAAAAAGTATATGGTGATTTGAAAAATCTTAAAATTGCAGTTCTAGGGCTTACATTTAAACCAGGAACAGATGACTTGAGAGAGGCTCCATCAATACCTAATGTTAGAAGATTATTAGATGAAGGTGCAAAAGTTTCAGTATATGATCCAGTTGGAGAAAAGAACTTTAAGAGAATTTTTCCAAATGAGGTTGAATATAAAGAAACTCCACAAGAAGCATTAGTAAATGCAGATATGGTATTCATATTTACGGAATGGGATGAAATAAAAAACATAAATTTAGATGAATATGTTGATCTTATGAATACTCCCATAATATTTGATGGAAGGAACTGTTATAAGATTAGCGATGTAAAAGAAAAAGATATAGATTATTATTCAGTTGGAAGACAAGCTATATTAAATGCTTATAAAAATAAAAATTATAATGACATTGCAATAATATAATTCTTGTGTGGTGATTGAAATGGTAAAAATATGTTTTATATCATCTAGTGGAGGTCATTTTGAACAATTAATGATGCTAAAACCACTAATGGATAAATATAAAAGTTTTATAGTGACTGAGAAAACAAATTATAAAGTAAGTGGGTGCAACAGGACAATTTATTACTTAGATCAGGTAAATAGAAATGAAAAATTATTTGTTTTAAAAATGATAAAAAATTCACTAAAAACATTAAAAATATTTATTAAAGAAAAGCCTGATGTAATTATCACAACAGGAGTACTTTCTGCAATTCCTATGTGTATAATAGGTAAGATTTTTAGAAAAAAGCTGATTTATATTGAATCTTTTGCAAAGGTCAATACTCCGACATTAACTGGAAAGTTAATATATAAGTTTGCAGATCAGTTTTATGTTCAGTGGAGAGATATGCTGAAAATATATCCAGAAGCAATATATAGGGGGGGAATATATTGATTTTTATAACAGTGGGAAGTCAAAAATTTCAATTCAATAGGTTATTAGAAACAATTGATACATTAATTAAAAACAAAGAAATTACAGAAGATGTATTTGCACAGACTGGTTATAGCAACTATAAACCTAAAAACTATAAATTTAAAGATTTCCTTGATAGAGATGAATTTGAAAGTGCTATAAGTAAATGCAGTATATTAGTTACACATGGAGGAACTGGTGCTATTGTTAATGGTCTTAAGCGTGAAAAAAAGGTTATTGCAGTGCCCAGATTAAAAAAATATAAGGAACATGTTGATGATCATCAGCTTCAGATTATACATGAATTTGAGGGGATGAATTTAATAAGTGCAGTTTATGATTTAAAGGATTTAAAAGACTGCATTAATACTATTAAAGATAAAGTATTTAATAAGTATGAATCTAATACTAGAAATATAATTAATTCTATTGATAAGTTTATAGCGGTTAATTAGTAAGGAGATTATGTTTTGAATATATTATATTTAAATAATGATATGACTATTGGTGGAGTATCGAAATGTATTTTAAAGCTTACAAAAGAATTTATAAAGGATAATAATATATTTATTGCAAGCAAAAGTAATGGAGTTTTATTGCCTGAGTTTGAAAAAATGGGAATAAAAAATATTGATTTAAGTGATGTTGATGATAAATCTCCTCAAAATATATTAAAAAATATATCTATTATAAAGAATGCAGTTGAAGAAAATAATATTGATATAATTCATAGCCACCATAGAATGACTACATTATTAGCTAAAATTGTATCCAAGCTAACTGGTGTTAAAGTTATTCATACTCAGCACTTGTGCATAAATGATAAATATAAACTCACTAAATTAGCTTTGAATCATATAAATACAATTACAGTGAGCAATGCAGCCAAGAGAATACTAGTTGAAAAAGCCAACTTAAAAAGTGATGATATTACAACTATTTACAATACTATAGAAACAGAGAATAAAAATAAAGAAATCGACAAACGATTAATTAATTTAAAAGAAAATGGATACTTCATTGTAGCACAGATAAGCAGAGTTATAGATTATAAAGGAGTATATGATTTTATTGAAATTGCAAAATCAGTAGCTGAGGTTAACGATCAGATTAAATTTGTGCTTATTGGTGATGGGCCTGAATATGAAAAGATATCTAAGCAGGTAGAGAGAGAGAATCTTGGTAATATAGTCTTTTTATTAGGAGCCAAAAATAATGTCATTGAGCATTTAAAAAAGATTGATGTAGTGTTGTTATGTTCATATATTGAAGGGTTTCCATTAGCACCATTAGAAGCATTTTCTCAGGGAGTACCGGTTATTGCAACTAATATTGATGGTACTAATGAAGAAATAAATAATGGATATAATGGATATTTAGTAAAAAAGAAAGATATACAAGCATTCAAGAAAAATATAATCAAGTTATATGAAGACAGAGAGTCGTACAATAAAATGCAGGAGAATTGCAGAAGAATTTTTAGAGATAAATTTAATGAGAAAATTTATTATGAGAAGCATCTTAATATGTATTTGATGTAAAAATAAAAGATAGATAAGTAAAATTATAAGAGGAATTTTTACTTATTTTTCTTTTTAAAAATAAAAATGCATAATGACTAAATTTAGACTATATAGCGATAATTTAATTATTTTTAAATCTGCTGTATATAAAAAATATATAAAAAATTCTATAATATCTAAAAATAATTTACAAAATATGGTAAAATAACATTATAGAATAACTAAGGGGGAAATAATATGACTGATGAGATAAGGATAGATGATTTTATATCTATATTAAAAAAGAATTTCAAGTTAGGAATCTGTATCACATTTTTATCAACTATTTTAAGCGTGTATATTGCGTTTGTTTTAATAGAACCAGTTTATCAAGCAAATACCAAAATATTTGTTGGAAAAGAAGCTACAGAACAAAGTGATGAAAAGTATAGTAATAATGATGTTCAAATGTATCAGCAATTGCTGAAGACATATGCTGAATTAATTAAAACAAATGATTTACTCGAAGATTCTATCAGATATCAGAATTATGATATCAAGTCATCAGATATTTTTAAAAAGCTTACAGTTACTCCAAAGGCTGATACTCAGATATTGGAAATAAGCTATAAAAATAAAGATAAAGTATTAGCTAGAGATATTTTAAGTCTTATAACAGATGAATTAATATCAAAATCATCGAGACTAATACCAAATGGAAAACTTGAAGTAGTTGAAACTGTAAGAATACCGGAAAAACCTATAAGTCCTAATAAAAAGCTTATAGTTATTATAGGATTTTCAATTGGAATATTACTTACTATAGGAATAGTATTTATTAAGAACTTTATAACTGATCCTTTTAAAAATAACGATGAAATAGAAGAAATGTTGAGTGTGCCAGTAATCGGGATGATACCGTATGAAAAGTAGAAGATTACTTAGTAATAGTTAAGAATATATACTACCGAGTTATAATTTTAAAATAATTGATATGGAGGATAAACATGATTCCGAAAATAATTCATTATTGCTGGTTTGGAAATTCAGAGAAGCCTGCAAGGGTAAAGGAATATATTG
>JAEWQX010000233.1 GCA_023399035.1 Bacillota bacterium
GGACATGGTTCTTCTCATTATACAAATTCATCTTATCCAGCTCTTGATTATATGTTCAAAGCAGAGGGACATGATAATGTATTTTTAGGAACTGTTGAAGGTTATCCTACATTAGATAACGTAGTAAATTCCTTAAAAAGATTTAAGCCAAAAAAATCATATATCATTCCTCTTATGATTGTTGCTGGAGACCATGCCTTAAATGACATGTCCAGCGATGAAGATGATTCTTGGAAATCAATTTTAGAGAATAATGGATTTGAATGTGAATGTATCTTAAAAGGACTTGGTGAATATCCTGAAGTAAGAAATATGTTCATTGATCATATAAAAAACGCAGTATAAAAATGAGCTGTCATGGAAATATTCTATGGCAGCTCATTTTTATATTGTTTTTATATTATCTAAGGATTTAATTCCCTTCTTCCACTTTTCTTCATCTAACTCAGCTAAAAAACCTTCGCCATTCTTAACTTGCCAATTATAAAAATCTTTATTAGGAAATGAATACTTATCTAATATGGACATTATCGTTCCACCATGGACAATAATAGCACAGCTCTTATTACCTTTTGTAATTATATCTTCTACAATATCATCAAAAGCTTTCACGCATCTGCTTCTAAAGACTCTGCTATCCTCTCCATTAGGAAAAGGTAATGTGCCATTGCTATCAATCCATCTTTGATAATACTCATTGTCTTTAAGTTCTTCATAATTCTTATTTTCAAAATCTCCAAAGGAACATTCTCTTAATCCATCATGAACTAAATAGCTTGAGCCATCATAAATTATTTGTGCTGTCTCTATACATCTAAGCAAAGGACTGCAATAAATATATTCAACTTCAGGATAACTCCTTGTTTTTAAAAGCTCAATTCCCTCAGTGCAAAGATGCTCATCTGTAGTTCCTATATATCTTCCTTCAAGATTTCCCTTGGTTTTTGAATGACGTATTAATACGATCTTAATCATTCTTATCTCCTTTTATAATGGTGCCTATTCCACATACAACTCTATGAACCTGCTTAGATTTTTTAGCTATTTCACAAGATATTCTTCCTGTAAGTTCCCTATACTGTCTATCATATTTATCTATAGGAACAACACCATATCCTATTTCATTGGATATTATCACAGCATCACTGTTTTCATTTATAATATCATTTACCTTTGATTTAACAAGTTCTACATCTTCATAACTCTTTAATAATCTCTTTATTAATAAATGAAAATTATATATAACTTTTTTACTGCGTATATCTTCCTCACTGCTTTCTATACAATCAGCCACATCTTCTATGCTCAAATTAAAATTATTTAATACATAATCAAGTTTTCCTTGATATGCTCCCCCTATTACAAAAATCATATATAAACCTCCCTTCGAAGCTCTTACAAATACATCATAATCTTATCTGCAAAAACTATAGCCAAAGCCATTATAAGCTCACAAAGCTGCAAGAAGTATCCTGCTAGATCACCTGTTATTCCATTGAACTTCTTTTGTGACATCAGCTTATAATATATGAATGTTGCAAATGCAGCTACTACTGCTGTTACTCCAAGTATCTTATCAACCCATATCATTCCTATTACACATGCAATAATATAAATAATCATAACTATTCTAACTAAATTCTTATGGGCTGCATCAGAAAATCCTGCTACAAGTCCGCTAGTCTTAGCACATGGAAAAGTAACTATTGCTGCACCACTTAAAGCTCTTGATAATACATATCCTATACCTAAAATGATTACTTCCTTGCCATTAACTTCACTCCATACACCAAAGTCCAATATAAAATAAGTAACTCCACCTATTAATGCAAATGCACCTATATGTGAATCCTTTAAAATCTCAAGCTTTCTTTCTATTGGCTGATATGAATTTATAGCGTCAAACGTATCTACAAGCCCATCTATATGTATTCCACCAGTTATTAATATAGGAATAAAGACATATACAGAAGCTCTAAATAAATCTGATAAATGTAGTGCCTGAGCACATATGCTCCATATCCACATAAAGATTCCAACTGCAATTCCTACTGTCGGAAAAAAGCACATTGTATATTTCATATTTTCCTTAGTCCAATCTGTTTTAGGCATTGGAATCTTTGAATACATTGAAAAAGCAATCTTAAAAGCACTCCAAATCATAACTTTTCCCCCTTTTTTAATATCGGGATAGTATATACCACCTCAACAACATTATCAGCAATCTTTCCTATCTCAGAATTTATCATTCCTAAATTTCTTAAGTACTTGTTAGTTTCTTCATCATATTCTATCCCATCAGAAAAAACCTCATTTGTAACAATGACAAAATTATCTGCTGACTCTTTTATCTTTTTAACACCTTCAATTACCCTTTGAACTGTAAGCTCCTTAGCACCATCGTCTATATACATTTCATTTGCCACTAAGTTTGACATACAATCTAAAAGTACAGATGAACCTGAAGGTATATCTAATTTTTTTAGATTTGTAAAACATTCTACAGTATCAAAATTCTTATTTTTTCTCATTTCCTTATGCCTGTCGATTTTCTTATAAGCTTCATCATCATAAGGATACATTGTTGCAATATAAATAAGCTTACTGCTTTTATAAGATACTGTCAGGTTTTCTGCAAATTCAGATTTTCCACTCCCACTTCCACCAGTTACTAAAGTTAACATAAAAACAACCCAGCCTTATAGTGGTTTATATTTGAATGCCACATCATCAAAACAGCTCATTTCGTTGTAAACTGTAAGTGCCATATCTAGTATTGGGAATAAAGCAACAGCTCCACTTCCTTCACCAAGGCACATTTCACAAGTTAAAAATGGCTTAAGTCCTAATGCATCTATAAGCATTCTTCCTGCTGGTTCTTTTGAAACATGGGATGGAATCATATATTCTTTTACAAGTGGATTAATCTTCATGGCAACAAGGGCTGAAACTGCTGATATAAAGCCATCTATAACTACAGGAATATTATAAACAGCACCTCCAATAAACACGCCTGCAAGACCTGCAATATCATATCCGCCTCATTTAGCAAGCACATCTATAGGATC
>JAEWQX010000034.1 GCA_023399035.1 Bacillota bacterium
TTTTGAAGGCGAGACAAATGATTTTTCAATAAATGAACTTAGAAAGAAGCAGATAAAATATGCTATTACAATACTTCTCATGAGCAGAGGCATACCTATGATAATGTGTGGAGATGAACTCTGTAACACTCAGTTTGGGAATAATAATGCATATTGTCAGGATAATGAAATCTCATGGATAAACTGGGATAACTTAAATATCTATGATGATATATACAATTATTTTAAAGCTATGATTCAATTTAGAAAATCTCATCCTGTCTTAAAAAACTTCACTTATGATATGGGCATCAACAAAACCGGCTATCCTGAATTATCATGGCATGGTGAGAAGCCATGGAGTTTTAATGTTTCAAATGATAATCTTTCACTTGCTATTATGTATGTAGAAGAAAAGGAAAAATACAAGAAGGATGAAGATACATTTATATATATGGCAATAAATATGCACTGGGAAATGCATGTATATGAACTTCCAGTAATACCAGATGATAAGAAGTGGTATATATTCTGCAATACTTCATGTGAATATGGCAAGGATATTTTTGATGAAAAAATCAGAATACCAATAGAGGATCAAAAGCATATTGTAGTAAATCCAAGAAGTATTATAATACTTCTTGGTAAATAATCTGTAAACATTTATGATGACAAAGAAAATTTAAACAAGCTTTTATAATAATAGTGTAGGTGATTTCATGAAATGGTTAAGAAAAAAAGCCACATTAAATAACTTGAACACAATGATTGATTTCATAATTGAACATTTAAAAAAGGATGTAGATGTAACAGAGCATATAGACATGGAGATAAGACTGTTATGTGAAGAGGTCTTAATGAACATAATAAGCTATGCATATGAAGATGATGAAGATAACGGGGAAATGCTCATAGGATATGAATATGATAGTGAAAATAACTGCATAATATTGAAGATGTGTGATTACGGAATTAAGTTTAATCCAATAGAGGAAAAGGATCCAGACCTTACATGCGATATTATGGAAAGAGATATAGGGGGATTGGGAGTTTTTCTCATAAAAAGGATTTCAGATTTTATTGATTATGAGAGAAAAATGGGAATGAATATACTCACAATTAAAAAACATTACACTTTCTATGAAAAAAACTGAATAGCTGTATTTTATAGGAATTGTTAAAATATGAATTATTACAGAAGTAAAAGAGTATAAATACAGTTAAAAAGAATAAAATGATTTACTTTGAGTTATAAGTTTTAGAGGAGTGAAATTTTTTGAACAAAAATTTCTCATTTAGAAATAAAAATCTAATAAAAAATGGAATATTATGTTCCTTATTTATTTTTGTATGTACATTACTATTTCAAAATATAAGGATTTTTATAACAAGCATTATAGAAATAAAGGTGGAAAATGTTTTTCCTCCAGTCATAGGGTTATATTTTGGAGGAATAGGTGCTGCTGCATGCTCAATAGGGAATTTCTTTGCAGATCTGCTTGGAGGGCAAAGAAATATATATATACTTGCCATAAAACTGTTTTTTAATTTCCTATATGCATATATACCATATAAATTGTGGTATACATTCAATATAAAAGATAAGTGTGAAATTCCAAACCTCAATGATATAAAAGGAATTTTAAGATATATTTATATCATATTTGTAGATTCCGTAACAGTGACATTATTATCAAAATTGTCAATAAGTGCATTTGAAAATAAAAGCATAAACTGTAAATATATATTTCTGGAGTTTTTTAATAACTACAATTTTCAAGCAGTGATAGGTGTACTTATCCTCATAATATTTTCTGCCACAGAAATAAGGCCTAATATTCCAAAAACAAAATCAAATATATTGAGAAATATTCATTATGAATACATTCTTTATTTTGTATCAGCATTGAGTTTATTTGGAATACTGGTTTTCCAGAATAATTCAAGTTATAGTGGGAAGAAAGTAGTACTATGGACCATTGCAGTTTCGTGCATCCTTTTGATTTTATTTACTGCAGGGCCTATCATAAATAAAGATAATATAGTGGAGATATCAAAGATTAGAGGAGCTTTTTCAATAAAGGGGAAGGTTACTGTAGGTCTGCTTACTTTTGTCATAATATTCATATGCCTTCTTTATGTACTTGGATATGTGTCTTTAAGAAATTATATTAATGCTGAACGATGGGGACAGGTTTATTTTGTAATAGGAATTTCAAGCTATTTTATATTTGCAGTTTCGCTTTTAGCTCTTAAATATGTAGAGGATACTATAACAGTGCCTCTTCAGGTTCTTTTCAATGTTGTTAAGAAATTTGCAAAGGGTGATTATGAAAAGATAGTAAATCAGCAGGAATTGAAAAAAGAATGTGAAGAAATAAGGACAGGTGATGAAATAGAAGAACTTGCAATAGCTTTCTGTAAGATGATGAATGATATACAGGAGTATGTAAAGAATATAGAAGAAGCTGCAGTAGAAAAAGAAAAAGCTGAAGCAGAGCTTATGGCAGCAACAAAAATACAGTCATCATTGCTGCCAAATATTTTTCCAGCATTTCCCCAGAGAGAAGATTTTGAGGTTTTTGCAAATATGAGACCTGCAAAAGGTGTCAGTGGAGACTTTTATGATTTTTATCTTTTTGGAGATAAGCTTGCATTTGTTATAGCTGATGTATCTGGCAAGGGAGTACCTGCTGCCTTATTCATGATGACAGCAAAGAGCGTTATAAAAAATGCATTTTCATCATCAGCAGATATAAGGGAAGTTGTAAGAAAGGTCAATAATGAACTCTGCGAAAATAATGTTGCCTTGATGTTTGTAACGGCATTTTTAGGAATAATAGATTTAAAAGAAGGTGTTATGACATATGTTAATGCAGGGCATACACCGCCTCTTTTAAAGCATGATTTTGGAACGTTTGAATATATAAACATAAGAAACAACTGTATTCTTGGAATAATACCAAATGCAGATTTTGAAAAACAGGAAATGAATCTTGAAAAAGGTGACATACTTTTCATGTACACTGATGGTGTAACTGAAGCTATGGATTCTTATGGGAATTTATATGGAAGCAAGAGATTAAAGGATGTTCTTAATAAAGAAAATATGAAATATGTAGACATATACGGCATAGTTCCAATGGTAAGAAAGGATATAGATAAATTCTGCAAGGAAGAAAAGCAGACTGATGATATAACAATTCTTACATTTAAATACCTGAAAAATAAAGATTGATTTATGAGCACTCATCAGGGAGTGCTTTTTCAATATAAAAGCATATTGTGAACTCTTGAGAAAAAGTGTATAGTATTTAGTGAATTGTAGAAAGAGAGTTGTAATTTATGAAAGATATACATAATGAAATTTTATTAACATGTCCAATATGTGGAAAGCATTTGTTTGAGAATATTGAAAACAAAGTATATAAATGTGAAAATAACCATTCATACGATATTGCAAAGCAGGGATATGTAAATCTTTTAATAAGCAATATGAAGAGAAGTAAAAATCCAGGTGATTCAAAGGAAATGGTTCTTGCAAGAGTTGATTTCTTGAGAAGAGGATTTTATAAGATGGTAAGCGATAATATAAATGATGTAATATGTGCTTATTTTAAAGACAACAGTGAAAAAATAAATGTACTTGATGTTGGTTGTGGTGAAGGATATTACCTTACAAATTTAAAGGAATCTATGAAAGAAAATAAAATTGAAGCAGATTTTTATGGAATGGATGTATCAAAGGAAGCTGTTAAGTATGCAAGCAGAAGTGAAAAAGAATGCCTGTTTGTAGTTGGAAATAACTATCACATACCAGCAGAAGATAATTCTGTTGACTGTATACTTTCTGTATTCAGCCCTATTGATATAGATGAAATAAACAGGGTATTGAAGAAAGACGGTATTTTCGTGAGAGTTCTTCCAAGGACAAATCACCTTATAGAACTTAGAAATATCATATATTCAGTAGTAAAGCTAAATGATAAAGTATATAAGCCTGACAGTGAAAAAGATGAATACATAAATGAAGTCAATGTTACATATAATCTTGAGCTGAACAATGAAGAGGTTACAAGCCTATTAAAAATGACACCTCATTACTGGAAATCCACTCCGGAAAATAAGGAAAAGCTTGAAGCATATAAAGAATTAAATATAACTGTAGATATGAGAATTGGCGTGTTTAAGAAGAAAAGTTAAGATACAACACATATAAGAAGTCTGCAATCATCATTTATAATTTATTGATTGCAGATTTTTTATTTTTATATATTATACTAAATATTAATACTTGAAATGATTAATTCTTATGGGGGTAAATATTTTGTAAATATTCCTTGAGTTGTTAAGTTAAAGTTAATATTTAAACTGTATACTAATGTAGTAAAAGAGATAAATTAAATTTTTCAATATTTAATATTTTTAGCTATTATAATATTTTTAGATATTATAATAGCTAGGATTATAATATATTAAAAATAGTTAATTTAAAGAATATATTTTTAATATATTTTTAATACCAATATAAAATATATAAAAAAGTAAAAAATATTGAATAGATTAATAAAAATATAGAATAAAATTAATATTTATCTTATAATATAAAATTGAGTGGTAATATAGATTGTAGTTAACGATTTAATCTATTCACAAAAGAAAGTTTTTCTAATTTTTGAGGGAGAAGAAATTATGACATTTGATGATTTTTCAATGATGTTTCAGTTTGTTGGAGGATTAGGCATGTTCCTTTATGGAATGCAGATGATGGCAACAGGTCTTCAGAAAACAGCTGGAGATAAAATGAAGCATCTACTAGGAGTTCTTACCAATAACCGTTTTATGGGGATATTAGTAGGTGCGCTTATTACGGCGATTATACAGAGCTCTGGTGCGACAACTGTAATGGTTATTGGATTTGTTAATGCAGGCTTGATGAATCTGTTCCAGACAGTTGGAGTAATAATGGGAGCCAACATCGGTACCACAATAACAGCCTGGATCGTATCAGCAGGACAGCTTGGTGATGCATTTACTATTATGAAGCCAAGTTTTTATGCACCTCTTATGATTGGTATTGGCGCCCTGCTTGTTATGTTTGCTAAAAAAGAAAGAAAGAAAAATATAGGAGAAATACTTATATCATTAGGTCTTTTATTTGTAGGACTTGACTGGATGTCGGGAGCAATAAAGCCTTATACTGATGCACCTATATTTTCACAGGCATTTGCACTTCTTGGAAGCAATCCTTTCCTTGGAGTATTAGTTGGAGCAGTAGTTACAGCAGTAATGCAGAGTTCATCTGCATCTGTCGGAGTACTTCAGACTTTAGCAATGAATGGCGTTGTTACAGCAAATGCAGCGGTGTACATATGTCTTGGATCAAATATCGGTTCATGTTATACTGCACTTCTTTCAAGTATTGGTGCTTCAAAGAATTCCAAGAGAGCAGCTATAATAAATCTGTTATTTAACTGCTTCGGAGTTATAATCTTTGCACTGATTGGATTTGGAATATTCACTGTTAACAAGGCGCTTGCACATTCTACAATTGACAGTGTACAGATTTCTATTTTCCATACTGTGTTCAATGTAGTAAATACAATCATCATGTTCCCAATAGCTAACTTATTGGTTAAGGTTTCATGTATGCTTGTTAAGGATGGAGAGGAAGATGAAACAGACAGCTTGAGTTCATTAGAAAATCATCTTGATGACAGACTAATGAAAACACCTTCATTTGCAATTGAAACTACATTGAATGAAATTAATGAAATGGGACTTCTAGCATATGAAAATACACGTCTTTCAATCAATGCAGCAATGTATGGCAATGATGAAGACATACAGAAGGTCTATGAAAATGAAAAGAAGATAAACAGATATGAAAAGTCAATAGCGTCTTATCTTGTTAAGATAAACAACTTAAGCCTTAATGACCTGCAGCATAAAACAGTAAAAAATCTTCTTTACACAATTAATGATCTTGAACGTGTAGGAGACCATGCTAAAAACATAGTTGAGTTTGCTGAAACAATGAAAAATGATAATTTGCATTTTTCAGATAAAGTTGTAGGTGAATTAAGCAGAATGAATGAAAAAGTACTTCAGTCTCTAAATGCATCTCTTGAAGCAAGAAAAACAGGGAATGCAGACCTTATAAAAGAAGTATTGAAGTATGAAGATGAAGTAGACCTTATTGAACAGGATATCCGTGAAAGATATATATCAAGACTTTTAGATAAAGAGTGCAATATTGAAAGCGGTGTGCTGTTTATGGATATAATCAGTAATCTTGAAAGAGTTTCAGATCATGCATTTAATATTGCTGGATATTTAAAGGATGAAAAATAGTATCTTTATGGACATATAATAAAATTACTTTATCATAAAAATACATATAGTCAATAAAAACGCAGATTCAATATTGAGTCTGCGTTTTTATTTTTAAATTTCATAGTATATATACGCAGTATTAACGAGACTTAAGGAGATAGATAACAAAAGTATTTAAAGTGTAATTTATCTTAAATTACAATATGGTTTTATACTAATTTTCTAATGATTTTCATATATTTATTGGTTATAAAAAAGAAGCTAATAGCATATGTTAAGAAAGATAATTATATTTTTACCAGATATGATTTATAATATTAGTATATAGATTTATATAAATATGAATATAGATAATTATAGGAATATTAAATATAATGATTACAGAATAGAAAGGAGGGCAAGGAAACATAAAAGATATTATGATGATTTTATGTTTCTAATTAATATATGAGATATGTTATTGTTTGTGTAGTAAAAGGTGAGGCTGGGGAATTTAACGATATACTAAGAATGGATATTTACGATAAGTTTAAAGCAAAGTCTTCAAAGCTTCCTCCTCACTTTACTATAAAGGCCCCTTTTGAATATGATGGAGATATTACTCCTCTTGAAAATGATCTTGAATCTTTCTGTAGCAACGAAAAAGCAAAAACTTTCACAATGAAGAAATATGATCATTTTGATAACAGAGTGATTTATATGGATGTAAACATGTCAAAGGAAGGAAAGAAATTTCATGATAAAGTCATAGATATATTAGGGAAATACCCATATATAAATTTCAATAAAAATGATGGAAAAGATAAAAAATTTCATGTGACACTGACATCAAAAAAAGTACCTCCTATCTTTAATGAAGTATGGGAATATGTAAACAGGTTTCCATTTGAATTCAAATGCAGCTTTGATAATGTAACAATATATAAATGGGTAAACAACACATGGGAAGTCTATAGAGAGTTTGTTATAAGAGAGAATGATGCATAATATTATACGCTGAATTATTTGGGAAATACTTTATAAATTGGTATAATTAATTTAAAGTGCTGGCTGATTTATTTATGGTATTTAAATAAACAGCTGTGCTACTGCTTTAAAATTGATTGGCAGTCATAATGATAATATCATTATAAACCTGCTTTTAGGGGGATTGAGAGTATATGAATATATTAGTATCTTTGGACAGTAATTATATAAATGCACTGGAAGTAATGCTTACATCATTGCTTGTTGAAAATCCAGAACAAAAATTTGATGTATATGTATTAAATTCATCTATTAGTTTTGAGGAATTTAAAGAAATAAAGTATTCATTAGATGCAAACAGATGCAGGATAATAGATATTAAAGTAGATGAAGATCAATTTAAGGATGCTCCAATAAGTGACAGGTATCCAAAAGAAATGTATTACAGAATACTTGCAGCAAAGCTTCTTCCTGAAAATATTGACAGGATATTATATCTTGATCCTGATCTTATAATAATCAATTCCATTGATGAATTATATAATATGGATCTTGAGGGTAAATATTTTGCAGGAGCAACTCATATTGGAAAGCAGCTTAACATAATAAATGGAATGAGACTGAGCATGCCGGCAGAAAGTGAATATATAAATTCAGGTGTTCTGCTCATGAACATTGACCTTCTTAGAAAAGAGCAGGATGAAAAAGAAGTATATAACTATATAAAAGGAAACAGCCTTATGCTTTTTCTTCCAGATCAGGATGTTATAAATGCTTTATATGGAGATAAGACAGTAATTATAGATGCAGAAAAATATAATATGGGTGAAATATATTATAAGAAAATAAAGTATCTTCCAGGAGGGAGCGAAGAAAAAATAGATATGAAGTGGGTTGTGAACAATACATGTATAATCCACTATTATGGAAGAAATAAGCCATGGAAGGAAGATTACTGGGGAGAACTTGATGTATTTTATTATATTTATGAAAAAAAGCTTAACGATTATAAGAATATGATGAAAGCTATAAAATGCAGCAGGGAGTAAATAAAGTTTATATTGACAAGCACTTGTAAATACGATAATATATCAATATAATCTAATTATGAATTAAAACATGTTCCTGGGGGAGTAGTTTGCATATATAATATGTGATTAGATCAACAATCATGGCACGTTATTAGGATGTGTCTGGTCTAATCTTAAAAAGCGAGACTCATGTACAACATTATTTGTTGTACATGAGTCTCGCTTTTTTTATGCAGTAGAAAGTAATATAAAATTTAGAGTTTTTTAGTATATCAATAATTATTTGTCATGATTTAAGTTTATTTAGAAAAATATATTTCTATGTGTATAAAATTATTATGATATGAAACCTGCTTTGAATAGGACATGTTTAGGAAAGGTGTGTGGAAGATTGAAATTTTACGGCAAAAGTCCAGATGAAGTCGCAGAGGAATTGAATGTTGATATTTCTAAAGGCTTGACAAATGAAGAAATTATTGAAAGAAGAAAAAAATATGGAGCAAATGAATTCACAGTTAAGGAGGAAGGAGGATTCCTTGAAGATTTAAAAGAGGCTTTAAGCGAACCTATGATACTCATACTTATTGCTGCAGCATTAATAAGTGCATTGATTGGCGAATTTACTGATGCAGTAGGTATTGTGGGAGCAATTGTACTTGGTGTAGGTATTGGAATGATAACTGAAGGCAGGTCAAAAAAAGCAGCACAGGCACTTTCAGAGTTAACTGAAAATATTGAAGTAAAAGTCATAAGAAATGGAAGCATCCATCAGGTGCCTAAAAATGAACTTGTTGTAGGCGATATTGTATGCTTTGAAACAGGTGATATGATTCCAGCAGATGGAAGGCTTATAGAAAGCATAAATCTTAAGATAAGAGAAGATATGCTTACTGGTGAATCTGATGATGTGAGAAAAAGAGAAGATGTAATAATCCCAATGGAAAAAATAGAATCTAAGGGAAAAGTAATTGAGCAGGATCCTGTTCCAGCAAAACAGATAAATATGCTTTTTGGCGGAACTCTTGTTGCTTATGGAAGAGGCACCATGATTATCACTTCTGTAGGTGATAATACAGAAATGGGTAAAATAGCAGAAAATCTTGCAGAAGATGATCTTGAAACTCCGCTTCAAGTCAAGCTTGGTGACTTAGGAGGCAAGATAACAAAGATATCAAGTGCACTTGCAGGACTGCTGTTCATAATGATGACTGCTAACATGGTTATGAAAGATGTACTTAATATAGATATGTCTGGAATAATGCCATTTTTAGAATCAATAGAACCTGTAAAGACTGCCTTTACAGTATGTGTTGCACTGATTGTTGCAGCAGTTCCAGAGGGACTGCCTACACTGGTTAACATGACTCTTGCAGTAACAATGAGCAAAATGGTAAAGATAAATGCTCTTGTTACAAAAAAGGAAGCATGTGAAACTATAGGTTCAGTATCTGTTATATGTTCAGATAAGACAGGAACACTTACTCAAAACAGAATGACAGTTGAAGTTGTATATAATGATGGAAAATATGCACAAGATAACAGCTGCAGCAGTAATGGATATTTTGCAGATAACTGCATTTTAAATTCAACGGCACATATTGAAGAAATTGATGGAAACTATAAATATATAGGAAGTGCAACTGAATGTGCACTGCTTTTATATAATAAAGATAAGGACTACAGAAAGATTAGAAGTACTTCAGAAATAATACAGCAGAAGCCGTTCAATTCTGAACTTAAGAGAATGACTACCATAATAAGGAGTAATGGTGATTATGTACTATTATGCAAGGGTGCTCCTGAAGTGGTATTAAACAGATGTTCATACATACAGATGGAAAATGCTATTGTGGAATTAACGTCTGAAATAAAAGACGAAATCTTAAATGAAATTCAAAAGCTTCAGGTAAAATCTATGAGAGCATTAGGATTTGCATATAAAAAGGTTGAAGAAAGCATTATAGAAGCAGCATCAGAAAGTTTAACAGGAAGTACTTCGGAGGAAATTGATAATGAACTTATATTTACAGGATTTGTAGGTATAAGAGATCCCTTAAGGGAAGATGTCAAGGAATCAGTTAAAACTGCAAATAAGGCTCATGTAGAAGTGAAAATGCTTACAGGAGACAATATAGTTACAGCAAAAGCCATAGGTCATGAACTTGGATTATTAGACAATAATATGAGGGCAGTTGAATCATCATTTATAGATACATTGAGCGATGAGGAATTACAGGAAGAAATTAAGAAAATATCAATAGTGGCACGTTCAAAGCCTGATACTAAGATGAGAATAGTAAATGCACTTCAAAATAATGGAGAGGTTGTAGCCGTAACAGGTGATGGAATAAATGATGCACCTGCACTTTCAAAGGCAGATGTAGGTATAGCAATGGGGATTTCAGGTACAGAAGTATCAAAGAGCGCAGCGGATATAATTTTAACGGATGACAGTTTTTCAACCATAGTAAAAGGGATACAATGGGGAAGAGGAATTTATGATAATTTTCAGAGGTTTATACAGTTCCAGCTTACAGTTAATATTATTGCGTTTTTAATAGCAATATTATCTCAGATTACTGGAAGAGAAATGCCTTTTACAACAATACAGCTTTTATGGGTAAATATTATTATGGATGGACCACCGGCATTAGTTCTTGGATTAGAACCTGTAAGGAATCATGTTCTTAAAAGAAAGCCTGTAAACAGAAATGCAAGTATAATAACAAAGACCATGATTACTACAATAATTTTGAATGCTTTTTATATTACAAGTGTGCTTTTATTGCAGCAGAATTTCAATATTATTGGAGCTTCAAAAGAGCAGGAGACAACAGTAATGTTCTGCATATTTGCTTTCAGCGTACTATTTAATGCATTTAACAGCAGAGAATTTGGAACTGACAGCATTATACCTAATTTCACTAAAAATGCTCTTGCAATAAAAGTAATACTTATAACTGGTATTGCACAGATATTGTGCGTAGAGGTATTCAGAGATTTCTTTAATTCAGTTCATCTGGATTTAATCATGTGGATTAAAATACTTGCATTAGGCTCAAGCATTATACTGGTAAATGAGTGTGTAAAATTTATTTTGAGATTATTGAATAAAAAACAGTCTTAGTGACAATGATGAATGATTATTATTAAATATATAATATTTAGTATAAATTATTAGTAAATAAAAAATATTATTTATATTATATGTATAAAAATAAAGCTTTATGTTAAATTAATAGTATCATAGCAATATGATATATCGTTTAGAATGTTAATGGAGGGATATTATGTCAAAGTATAAAGTAGGAGATGAACTAATCATTGTAAATGATCCAAATAAGGAAACAGAAAGATTTAAAAAGCTTACTCACTTAACTGTTGATGGTGAGTATGCTCAAATTGCATTGGGATTAAAGATTGTTGATGTTCAATATGAAAAGCCATATGTAACATTAACTTATACTAATGCTAATGGTGTATTAAATAAAGTTTTTGCAGAGTGTAAGGACGTTGCTAACTTTGATACTGAAAAAGTTTTAGAAAAAGCGTTATTAAAAGCTTTCCAAAACGAAATAATCAACATAACTACATTCAAGAACAATTAAGAATTTATTTAAAAGAGGCATGATTTAAGGATTATGCCTCTTTTACTTATGTGCAGAATATTCAACACTTTTCATCCTGAAAAATTTCTTTTGAATATTTTTCAGGATGAAATTGATTTGAGCAGGTTACGAATATAAGGAATAAGTATTTTAAGACAAAAAAAGGAATTGTTTTTTTAAAGTAAATTATATCTGTTATAAATATAAAATAGCTACCCTATAATTATAGAGCAGCTATTTTTAGAATATCAGCAGATTTCAGCATGCATGTCAATCCTTATTGTCTTCTTAGACATATATACAAAATAATTATATCCATCAGCATAATACTGAAGGAGATCAGGCCTATATTGTGCAGTATTCTTTAAAAAGTCATCGAAAAGATTTAATTTTACAAGGATTTTTATTATATCCTTAGGATAAGGTGTATTCTTGGTGAATATTTTTCTTGGATCTATTACTTTTATCTTTTCATTTTCATCTACAAAAATATGAGCATTGCGTATATTTACTCTTTTAAACTTCATTTTCTTAAAATCTTCAACAAGATCGATAATTTCACATGATAAATTATAAGAGAGGCCATTTTTCTTCAAGTATTCATTAAGTGTTATTCCTTCTACGTATTCCCGCAGAATCATATTACCTGCTATAAACACTACTTTTGGAAAGAATCTGCTTGATTTTACAAGTTCAAGAATAGAAACCTCTTCTTTTGCTTTTTTCTTTTTGTAGAAAATCTTAAGTGCATAACCTTCAGGTGTTTTATATACGGCACCCTCGTGACCTTTGCCTAAAAATTCACATTCCTTTATATCTAAGATGTATCTCATTTTGTACCTTTAAAATATTACTTTTTATATAGTATGCATAAGGATAGGGAAATTCCACTAAATACAGGAATGAAATGGCTAATTACGTTAATAAATTAAGCCTATAGAGCTTTATGCCATAAATATTATAAATAGTTAGTAATAATAAAATAAATATTTTTGTAAATAATAAAGAGTATAATATTTTTGATAATAAAAAGTTAAATAAAGTTGAAAAAGTAAATAATATCTTTGAGTTAATACATTACTTAATGTATAATTATAATGTGAAATTTAATTTGACGTTAACATGAGGAGAAAACACGATGAATATTATTATAGTTGGCGCAGGCAAAGTTGGCTATTCTATAGCAAAAAATCTCTCTGCTGGGAAAGATAATGTAACTATCATAGACAATAAGATGTCTGCCTTAGAACGAATAAATAATAATTTAGATGTAATGTGCGTAAAAGGTAACTGTACAAGTTTAAAGGTTCTTAATGAAGCTGGTATAGGAGAAGCTGATCTTCTTATTTCAGTTACAAACAGTGATGAGCTTAATATGCTTTGTTCACTTGCGGCAAAAAAACTAGGTGCAAAACATACGGTTGCAAGAGTAAGAAATCCAGGATATGACGAGGATATTACACTTCTTACAGAAGCAGTTGGAATTGACCTTGTTATAAATCCAGAAAAGGCAGCAGCAGGAGAAATATCAAAATTAATCAAATATCCATCTGTATGCAGTATCGATAATTTTGCTCGTGGAAAAGTAAACATGGTTGGATTTGATATATCTGAAGATACAGGACTTGTAAACAAGAAAATTTCAGAGCTTGCATACTTAAGGGGAAATGTTCTTTTCTGTGGAATTGAAAGAGATGGAGAAATGATAATTCCAAAGGGTGATTATATTTTTAAGAATAATGACCGAGCATATGTTATAGGAGAACACAAACATATACAGGAGATTTTCAAGAAATTTGGGAAGTATAGAAAGAAAGTAAGAAGCTCTATGATAATTGGCGGTGGAAGAATAGGATATTATCTTGCCAAAATAGTGAGTGAAGCAGGAGTACACTGCAAAGTCATAGAAAGCGACTTTAATAAATGTGAGGAACTTGCAGAACTGCTTACAAATTCAGTTATAATAAATGGAGATGGACTTGATCAGGAACTTCTTTTATCTGAAAGTCTTGAAGAAGTAGATAGCTTTATAACTTTAACAGGAAGAGATGAAGATAATCTTATTGCATCCCTTTTTGCAGCTAAAAATGGAGTAAAAAATATAATCACTAAGGTTACAAGAGATAACTACAATGAAATTGCAAAAACAATAGGAATTAATTCAACTATCAATCCTAAATCAGTCACAGCAAATAAGATAATCAAATATGTAAGAACACTTAAGAATAGAAAGAAATGCCCAATAGAAAATGTATATAAGATATGCAATGAAAAGGCTGAAGCAATTGAATTCATTGTAAAAGAAAATGCCACATATATAAACACAAAGCTTAAGGATCTTAACTTTAAGCATGAAAGCCTTATAGCTACAATTGTAAGGGAAAACAGGACGATTATACCTAGCGGAGATGATATTTTAAAGCCAATGGATAGGGTTGTTGTAGTTACTAAAAATTCAAACCTTTTAAGCCTTAGCGGTATATTTATCGGAGGAGGCAGAAAGAATGAACTTTAGAGCTGTACTCAGTATCCTTGGAGATGTTGTTAAATACATGATTGCATTATTATTTGTGCCACTTTTAATAGCTCTTTATTATGGAGAAGGAGATGCAAAGGCATTTCTCCTTGCAATAATAATAGGAGCACCAATTGCATATATATTGAGCAGTGTTAAAGCTGAAAAAAAAGCGATTTATGCAAAGGAAGGATTTCTTATAGTAGGTTTTGCATGGATAATAATTTCTGCTATAGGAGCTCTTCCATTTGTACTCAGTGGTGCAATACCAAATTTTATTGATGCATTTTTTGAAACTGTATCAGGTTTTACCACAACTGGAGCAACAATACTTACAGCAATTGAAGGACTTCCTAAAGGAATATTGTTCTGGAGAAGTTTTACACACTGGATAGGAGGCATGGGATTCCTTATATTCATGCTTGCTCTTGTTCCATCACTTGGAAGCAATTCTATCCACCTTTTAAAGGCAGAAAGTCCTGGACCTTCACCTGGAAAGATTGTTCCTAAGATAAAGGAAACAGCAAAGATATTATATCTTATATATTTTGCTTTTACTGTTATAGAAGGAATTCTTTTGATGTTTGCAGGAATGAATCTTTATGACGCAGTAATTCATGCTATGGGAACTGCAGGAACCGGTGGATTTTCAAACATGAATGCTAGCATTGCAGCTTTTAACAGCCCGGCAATAGAATGGATAATTACAATTTTTATGCTTATATTCGGTATTAATTTTGCATTATATTTTCAGGTCCTTAAAGGCAATATAAAAGGTTTCTTTAAAAATGAAGAATTAAGATATTATCTTTTAATTATTTTAGCAGCATTCATTTTTATAACTTTTAATATATTAAGCTTAAATGGCGGCGACGTGATGCTTTCAATAAGGCAGTCAGCATTCCAGGTATCATCTATAGTAACATCCACAGGATTTGCTACAGTTGATTTTAATTTCTGGCCTACATTAAGCAAACTTATAATTGTAATGCTTATGTTTGTAGGGGCAATGGCAGGTTCTACAGGTGGTGGAATCAAGACTGTAAGGATAGTTATAATGCTTAAAGCGATAAAGAGAGAAATTAATAAAATAATACATCCTAAAAGAGTTAACAGTGTAAAAATTGATGGGAAAACAGTTGATGAAGATATAATTCAAGGAGTTTTCTTATTTATTGGAGCATACATAATAATATCTCTAATTGCAATATTTATAATTTCTTTTGATAATTTTGATGTTGTCACAACTGTTACGTCAGTTATAACAACAATGAGCAATATAGGGCCTGGTCTTGAAGTAGTAGGTCCAGCTGGAAACTTTGCAGCATTTTCACCTTTAAGCAAAATAGTGCTTTCATTCTGCATGCTTGTAGGAAGACTTGAAATTTATCCAATGCTCATTATGTTCAGCCCTTCAATATGGAGAAAGAATCATTAATCATAAATATTAGGGAATATGATTAAATATCTTAATACATAATGAATTTTTAATTTATTTTGAATAATAATTAATTATTAAATAGAACATATATAACAATATTTTATACCTCTGATTGATTTATCAATTAATCAGAGGCAATTTTTTCGAGAATAATTGATAAAATGTAATATAATAATATAATAAATATTAGAATAAAATTAAACTATATTTATTGATAAGCAAAAATTATTAATTTAACTTCATACTTAGTAATATAGTCAAGCTAAAATATGAGAAGTTGAGATACAAGGAGAAAACAATGGAAGAAAGATTACAAAAATATATGGCAGGCTGCGGTGTTGCATCGAGAAGAAAATGTGAAGAAATAATCCTTGCAGGCAAGGTAAAGGTAAATGGAACTGTAGTTAATGAATTAGGCATTAAGGTTGATCCAGCTAGGGACATAGTTGAGTATAATGGCAGCATAATTAAAAAAGAAGAAAGAAAAGTATACATAATATTAAATAAGCCTGAAGATGTCATTACATCAGTTAAAGATGAAAAAGGAAGAAAGACTGTTATAGATTTAGTCAATGTAGAGGAAAGAATATTTCCAATAGGAAGACTTGACTATGACAGTAGCGGATTAATTATTTTAACAAATGATGGTGACTTATATAATAGGATAATTCACCCAAGGGTTGAATTGGATAAAAAATATGTAGCTGTAGTAAAAGGTGAAGTATCTCTTGATGATAAAGAGAAGTTTGAAAGTGGAATTGACATAGGAGGTTATGTAACAGCTCCTGCAAAACTTAAAATGCTTGATTACAGCCGCAGAAAAGACTTATCTACTATTGAAGTATGTATACATGAAGGTAAAAACAGACAGATAAGAAGGATGTGTTCTGCCTTAAATCATGATGTAGTGTCATTAAAAAGAGTTTCAATAGGTCATATACGATTAGGTCAGTTAAAAAAAGGTGAATATAGAGAGTTAAATAGTGAAGAAATGAAATATTTAAAGTCATTATAAAATAAGGATTCAATATTAAAGTCAATTTTATAGTAATTGAAAGTAAAAAAATAGAAACTTGCATGTATTTAATATAAAAGTGGTAAAAGAACTTATTTTATTGAATATTTTGAACTATAATGATAGAATTAAATTATAAGTATTCAATTAATTATTAGGAAGGCAAAGTATGGACGATTTAAACAACGAAAACAGTAAAGATTTAATGAGATTAATTCAAGGAAAGTTTATCAGACTTAGTAAAGGCCAGAAGCTAATTGCGGAGTACATATTAAAGAACTATGATAAGGCTGCCTTTATGACAGCAGCAAAGCTTGGTAATGCAGTAGGTGTATCTGAATCAACAGTTGTAAGATTTGCAATTGAATTAGGATTTTCAGGATATCCCAAATTACAGAAAGCCCTTCAGGAACTTATTAAAAATAAACTTACTACAGTTCAGAGACTTGAACTGAGAAATGACTATTTTTCAGATGGAGATGCACTTAAGGGTGTGTTGAAAGCAGATATGGAAAATATAAGAGCTACATTGGAAAAAATAAATCAAAATACATTCCAGGATGTAGTTAAGAGCATTTTTGAAGCAAAGAGAATTTATATAATAGGACTTAGAAGTTCTACAGCTATTGCAGAATTCCTAGGATTTTACCTTAATATAATTCTTCAGAATGTTAAGGTAGTTAGCTATGGAATTTCAGATGTTTTTGAGCAGATGATAAATGTAGGTGAAGGAGATCTTGTAATAGGAATAGGATTTCCAAGATATGCTGCAAAAACTATAGATGCTTTAGAATTTTCACAGGATAGAGGCGCTAAGGTTGTAGCCCTTACAGATAGTCTTTTATCTCCTCTTGCAACAAAAGCTGACTATACATTAATAGCTCAGAGCAATATGGCATCGTTTGTTGATTCACTGGTTGCACCGCTTTCAGTTATAAATGCTTTGATAATTGCTGTTGGAATGAGAGAAAAAGAAAATATATCAGATGTATTTTCAAATCTTGAGCAGATATGGCAGAACTATAATGTATATTCAATAAATAATAAAAACGTAGCAGATGATTAATTTAATATAATAATAGAAAGGTTTTAAAGGGGTTTATAAAGAGCATCTTTAAGACCTTTTTAAATAATATGATAAAGAGTGGTGAAATTATGAATTATAATCTTGAAATACCATGTGATGTTCAATATATAATTGACGTATTAATTGAAAATGGATACGAAGCCTTTATGGTAGGTGGATGCGTAAGGGATCTTATTTTGAATAAAACACCTAATGATTATGATATTACTACAAATGCAGAGCCCCAAGTTGTTGCATCACTATTTGATAAAGTAATACTGACAGGATTAAAACATGGAACAGTAACAGTTGTTATAAATAAAAAGCAATACGAAGTAACCACTTACAGACGTGATGGTGAATATGAAGACAGCAGACATCCACAAAATGTGGAGTTTGTCAGTGATATAAAAGAGGACCTTGCAAGAAGGGATTTCACAATAAATGCAATGGCATACAATAAAGAACGAGGCCTTGTTGATTATTTTGATGGATTACAGGATTTGAAGGATAAGAAGATCCGTACAGTAGGAAATCCTTTAGACAGGTTCAAAGAAGATGCACTGAGAATGTTAAGAGCCATAAGATTTTCAGTTCAGCTTGATTTTGAAATAGATGCAGAACTTCTAAATTCAATTAAATTAATTAACAGTAATATTGAAAATATATCAAAAGAAAGGATAAGGGATGAATTTAACAAGATTATCATAAAGAATCCTAAAGGCATTTATTTACTTAAGAGATGTGGTCTTTTACAATATATAATAAGTGAGCTGAATGATGTATTTAAAGAATCTCATGAAAGCTGCACAGGCACTTATGATTTAGCGGGACATTTAATAAATTCATCATGCAGTATTGAAGATAAACTTTATTTAAGGCTTGCAATGCTTTTTCACCATATAGGAAAATCAAGTGATATAGGGGAATTTTATAATGTAGCAGATAACTGCAGCAATTATTCTTTAGATTCAAGCAAAATATGCGAAAAAATATTAAGAGAGCTTAAATATGATAACTCTACAATTAATAAAGTCAAAACTTTAATATTATATAATGGCAGCATAAAAGCTGACAAGGTATCTATAAAAAAGATGCTGAATATAATTGGATTTGATTTATTTGATGATCTCATAAAAGTTATGTATGCACATATATATTCAGAAGATAAAAAAGATACAGCACATAAAATAAAAGAAGTTGATTCCATAAAGAGTATATTTGAAGAAATAAAATTAAATAAAGAATGTGTCTTTATAAAGGATTTAAAGATAAATGGTGATGACTTGATTGATATTGGTGTAAAAAAAGGGCGTGATGTTGGTTTAATGTTAAATTATTTATTAGAGATAGTTATAAAAAACAATAATTTGAATCATAAGAAAGAGCTTGCTGAAATTGTATGTAATAGATTAAATATGGAATAGTATACATGTAAATATTATGTTTTAATAATATTTATCTAGAAAGTATGTAAAAATGATTCAAATTATATTATAATATTATTATGATTTCATGGAATAAATAGTAATTGTAAAGAATAATTTAAATTTCAAACTAATAACTGGATATTTATGTTAGGAGATAATATATGATAAAAATAACCAACTGCATGGAAATAAGTGTAAAAGAGTGCTTAGACAGATTACTGGAAGACAATACTGGATGTAAATGTGAAAAATGTAGAAATGATATGATGGCAATAGCGTTAAATAATTTAAAACCTTATTATGTAACGACTCAATTTGGCGAAATCATGACTAAAATAAAGCATATGGAACAACAAAACGAAGCTAATATAGTAGTCGAGGTTACTAAAGCAATCAATAAGGTACATATGTCTCCTAAGCATTAATATATAAGCTTTACGGAGTATATCAATATTATTATTTTATGAGTTTTGAATGAAGCTATTAAAATGAAAGTTTAACTTATTTTAATAGCTTATTTATTTTATAGCTTTAAAATAATATGAGCTGTAATATATAGATATTGAGGGGATGATATTGCATGAACAAGAAAAAGAATATATATATGCTCATTGGAGTTGGGATAGTAGTAATTCCGCTTTTAATCTGTGGACTTATATATATGGCTTATAGTTATGCTCATAAACCAGAAAATAAATGGCAGGAGTATGTTGAACTTCTTCAAAACAAAGACTATGATAAAATGTATGATTTAATAGACAGCAGCGCACAGGCAAAAATAAGCAGAGAAGATTTTATTGCAAGAAATAAAAATATTTATGAAGGAATAGAAGCTAAAAATATTGATATAACTATCAGTTCTGTTGAGAAAGATGGTAGTGATACCTTAATAAACTATAATACTAAAATGAATACAATATCAGGTAATCTTGAATTTGACAATAGTGTAAAGGTTGCAAGTGAACTTGGGAAGGGCTATACAATAAAATGGACATCTAAAAATATATTTCCTGATTTAGGTGAAAATGATAAAGTGAGAGTCAAAACAATAAAGGGAAGACGTGGAAATATTACTGACAGAAATGGAGAACTTCTTGCTACAGATTCTTATCTTTCTAATGTGGGCATAGTTCCAGGAAAGCTTGGAGATGATAAGACTGATAATATAAGCAGAATTGCAGAAATATTAAAGTGCAGCACTGACAGTATCAATAAAGCCTTAAGCGCAGATTATGTTACAGATGATATGTTTATTCCTATAAAGGATATACCATATGGAGATGCAAGAGTTGTTGAACTGCTTAAAATACCAGGAGTCATGATAAAAGAAAAGGATTCAAGAGTATATCCATCTGGAATTGAAGCAGCACATTTGACTGGATATGTACAAGCTATTAGCGCTGAAGAGCTTGAAGAAAACAAGGATAATGATTATACTTCAGATTCACTTATTGGAAAGAGTGGTCTTGAAAAAATGTATGAAGATACTTTAAGAGGAATAGATGGAGCTGAAATATACATTCAAAATAGTGAGGGTGAAAAAAAATCCGTTGTTTTATGTAAGGATGCAAAAAACGGCGATGATTTAAGATTGACAATAGATTTAAATATACAGAAAAATGTCAATGAGCAGCTTGGAAGTGATAAAGGCTGTGCAGTTGTAATGAATCCCGAGAATGGTGAAATACTTGCTCTTGCCAGTACTCCATCATATGATCCAAATGAATTCGTACTAGGCATGTCTCAGGAAAACTGGGATAGCTTAAATAATAATGCTGACAAACCATTATATAACAGATTCCAAGGAACATGCGTACCAGGTTCATCATTAAAGCCTATTGTTGCAGCTATTGGTGTTGACAGCGGAATAGTGAAGCCAGAAGACGTAAGAAGAATAGATGGTTTGACATGGCAGAAGGACAGCAGCTTTGGTAATTACTATGTCACAAGAACAACGAGTATTGGAGAAGTAAACTTGGAAAATGCACTTGTATATTCTGATAATATATATTTTGCACAGGTTGCAACAGAAATGGGAAGCAGCGTCCTTGAGGATAAGTTAAAGAGTTTTGGGTTTGATGAAAAAATACCATTTGAATTTGCATTATATAATTCACAGATTTCAAATGATGGAAAAATAAAAGATGGTGTTCAGCTTGCGGATACAGGTTATGGACAGGGAGAAGTAATGGTTAATCCAGTACATCTTACATCTATGTATACAATGTTTTTGAATGAGGGCAGTATAATAAGTCCACATTTAATCATAGATAATAATTCTAACGGCAGGGTGTGGAAGGAAAGTGCTGTATCAAAAGAAACATCTGAAGAAATACTTAAGGATCTCATTCAGATAGTAGAAAATCCTACAGGAACAGGCCACCAGGCATATACTCCTGGAGTAAAGATAGCTGGTAAAACAGGAACAGCTGAAATTAAGAATAGTCAGAATGATATAAATGGAACTGAGCTTGGATGGTTTGTAGGTATGACACCAGAATGCGAAAACAAAGTAGTTGTAAGTATGATGATTGAAGATGTCAAGGATAGAGGCGGAAGTCATTATGTAGTTCCAAAGGTAAAAGAAATAATAGAAAAGTCATGTTTAAAATAATAAAGTAAAAAATGCTCTTATGTATTTTTCAATATGTAAGAGCATCTTTTTTGTTATTGATTCAGACATTATCATGTATTCTAAAGTTAATCTAAAAGGTAGATATTTAGGTTCAGTTTTATTGTTTATGTATAGTAAAAAAATGTATAAATATACAAAAACATTATCGAAAGAAAGACGAATTGAATAAATTTCGTAGAAAAATGTAGAATATTATGGTATTATTGTAGTGAATTAAAAATAAATTATTGTGTTAAATTAAATTTTCAAACTTTTATACCAATATATGTATAAAAGTTCTGATCAATAAAGGATTATTCGGATGAAGAGGAAGGGATAAATGATAAATTATACTAAGATTAAGAAAGTTTCAAGCATATTGGGAATATTATTCAGTTTAAGCATATTTACGAATATAAATACCATAAAGACTGAAGCATACAGCAATATAGTATTTAAGAATATTACTATTGAAGATGGACTAGCTCAGTCTTCAGTTGAATGTATGATACAGGACAGCAGAGGATATATATGGTTTGGAACAAATGACGGACTGAGCAGATATAATGGTTATGGATTTGAAACATTCAGAAATGAGATTGATTCAGAAAACAGTATTGTGAATAATTACATTGTATGTATAAATGAAGATAAGGATGGAAATCTATGGATTGGAACTATAGATGGAGCAAGCAAAATTAATATTTATACAAATAAAATTACAAACTATAAAAATCCAGGAATTTTATCTAATAATAATATTACTGAAATACTTGTAACTGATGAAGGTCAGGTATTGCTGGC
The DNA here is from genome assembly GCA_023399035.1 of Bacillota bacterium. Taxonomy (GTDB): domain Bacteria; phylum Bacillota; class Clostridia; order Clostridiales; family Clostridiaceae; genus Clostridium. Next base: position 22,806 of record JAEWQX010000034.1, read on the forward strand.
ATCAATTGATGGCTTAAATATTTATGATAAGAAGAATGATACTTTTGAGAGAATTTTTGATGGGGACAAGCTTGCTGATCAGGAAATTTACTCTCTTGATCAAGATAAAAATGGAGATATATGGGTGGGGAGTTCTACCGGCTTTACAAGAATAAATTTAAAAGATAAGTCATATGAAAAATATTCTGAAAACAGCATTGGAAATGGTGAGCTAAATGATTGTATCTTCAAGGTATTATGTTATGATGACTATGTTTTGTTTGGAACACTAAACAGCGGATTATTAAAAGTTAATATTGAAACGCTTGAATTAGAAAAAATTAACTCAAAAAATAGCAGTCTTCCTTCTGATAACATAAGGACTATTTTTATAGATGACAAAGGTGTACTATGGCTTGGAACTAATAGCGGATTAATAAAATATGATTCCAAAAAAGATAGCTATATAAGTTACGTTGATAAATCATATGACAAATACTCAATTGTAGATAATGATATTTATTCCATAATGCAGGACAAAAGTGGCCTTATTTGGGTAGGTACATACGCAGGAGTAAGCATGTTTGAGCCTGAGAACAAAATAGAACACTATAAAGTAGATCCTTCATCAAATTTAAGTATAAATGAAAATCTCATACATGGAATTTATGAAGACGATGAAGGTCTCATATGGATTGGTACTAATACAAAAGGAATCAATATTCTGGATAGAGAAAATGAACTTATCTATGATATATCGGAATTTACGGATGGATGTTCTTTAAGCAGTAATTCCATAAACGATATTACTGGATATGGTGATAAGATTTTTATAGGTACTAATAATGGTTTAAATGTATATGATAAAAATACAAGAAAGATACGTGTTTATAGTGAAGAAGAAGGCTTGAGCGGCAGGAAAGTAAGATGTGTAATGTACGATGATGAAGATGTTTTATGGATTGGCACAAACAATGGGTTTTATATACTAAATCTTTCTACTGATGAAATAATAGATTTGAACTATCTATTAGATAAACATAATATAATAGATGAATATGCAGGGGCAATATTTAAAGATAGCGAAGGCATATACTGGCTGGGTACTTTTTTAAATGGAGGTCTTTTAAAGATTGATCCTGAGAATAATATTGTTAAAAACTATAAATATAGTGAAAATATCAATAGCATATCTAATAATTCAATCAGAACAATTACAGAAGATAGTTCTGGACACATAAGGATTGGTACGAGTGGGGGGCTTAATAAATTAGACAAGACAACTGATTTATTTACAACATATACTACAGCAGATGGTCTTCCTAATAATAATATTTATGGTATAGTTATTGATAATAATGAAAATTTATGGATGAGCACTAATCTTGGGCTTTCAAAAATGGATAAGGTAAATGGGATATTTTGTAATTTGAACATAACTGATGGATTGCAAAGCAATGAATTTAATGGACATTCATATGGAAAGCTTAGAAGTGGAGAACTGATTTTTGGTGGAATAAATGGATTGAATATTTTTGATCCAGATGAGATTTTAAGCGATTCATATATTCCTAAAGTTGAATTTGATGGATTTAAACTTAATGGAGTAAAAGTAGATACTTTAGAAGATGCAAAGCTGAAATATAATGAAAATACAATTGATATAAGATTCTTTATTCCAGATTATAAAAATGTTAAGAATATACAATATTATTATTCTTTAGATGGAGCGAGTGATGACTGGTTTTTAGTTAATACTAATGAGCTGGTGCTGAGTAATTTAGGAAGTGGTACATATACATTTAAGATAAAAGCAAGAAACAGCAGTGGGGTTTTCAGTGAAGAAAGCAGCTTTAAATTTACTATAAAGCCTCCATTTTGGAGGGGGATGGAATTTATCATACTATATATAGTAATAATTTTAGGTATAGTATGGATTGTGTTTAGAATTAAAAATAATAAGATGAAGCTTTTAAATGAAATAGTAAGTAAAAGAACAAGAGAGTTAAGTGAAGAAATGGAAAAGAACACTGAGCTCTTAAATAAAGTGATTAATCTTGAGAAAAGGAAAAATGCATATCTTGTGAATATATCTCATGAGCTTAGAACACCTCTCAATGTTTTATCATCTATACATCAGCTTATTAATGAATTAAATAAAAGTGAAGAAGGTATTGAAAAGGAAAAGCTTGATCATTATATGAGCATATTTGGTAAAAATGTAAACAGGCTTCTTAAGCTTATAAATGATTTAATTGATACTTCCAAAATAGAGCATGGAAACTACACTATAAATGTTTCACGCCAAAATATTGTATATATAGTAGAAGATACAGCACTGTCACTAAAGGATTATGTTGAAAGCAAAGAGATTGAATTAATAATAGATCCTGATGTTGAGGAATGCATGATTGAATGTGACTCAACAGAAATAGAACGATGTATAATAAATCTTGTAAATAATGCAGCGAAGTTTACAAATAAAGGTGGAAAAATCTTGGTTTCAATAGTTGAACTTGAAAACCATGTTAAGATTACAGTGAGTGATACTGGGATAGGCATGGAAGAAAAATACCTGAAGACTATTTTTGATAGATTTAATCAAATCATTGATTCAAATAGAGAAGTAAAAGGCGGAAGTGGGTTAGGTCTTACAATTACAAAACTTATAGTAGGACTTCATCATGGGGAAATATTTGCAGAAAGCAAAGTTGATGTTGGAAGCAGATTTACAATAATACTGCCGAAGAAACAGCCTGTAGATGGTGAAGATACAGGTAGCAATAAAAAAAAGTAATATAATAAGGGAATGAGGATATATTAAAAATATAATCTCATTCCTTTATATATTTTATTTATTTGCTTTTTACATTAAAATCCCTTTCAAATAAGGCCATCTTTTCTTTATCCTTGAAATCATTTATAGAATTTATGCCTATGCTTTTTAAAATGTCATCAAGTATTTCACTATATATAGGAACCTTAATTGGAGAATCGTATGCATAATCATCTACATGTGATTTCCCTTTTTCTGTAGGAATCAATGCTTTAGGACCTCCAACACATCCGCCCCTGCATCCCATTCCTTCTAAAAAGCTGGCCTCTATCTTTTTGTCTAAAGCTTTGTTTAAAAGTTCCTTGCAATCCTTAACTCCATCAGCTTGTTCTGATTTAAAAGATTCATACTTTTTAGGATAAAGGTCTTTAATTATATCAGAAACAGCTATTGATACACCGCCAGTTCTTGCATATAATCTTCCTCCTTTTGATGAATAATCTATTGAAGGTATTCCCTTTAAGGAAGATAAATCAATTTCAAAAGCTTTGAAGATTTCTTCAAGTTCTGCAAATGTGAGAACAAAATCAACTGCATCATTTAAATCCTTTTCTTTAGCTTCTGCTTTTTTTGCAATACATGGTCCGATAAATACAACCTTTGCATCAGGATTTAACTTTTTAATTATACGCCCAGCAGCTATCATTGGTGATACTGATGGTGAAAGATCTTTAACTAATGAGCTGTATACCTTTTTCAACATGGCAACCCATATTGGACAGCAGCAGGAAGTTATCATAAAATCTCCATCTTTGTTCACATGATTGTCAAATTCACAGGCTTCTTTAATTGAAAGGATATCAGCAGCTACTGCAACCTCTATCATGTCAGAAAAACCAATTCTTATAAATGCTTCTCTAAGCATATCCATTGTAACTGTGTCACCAAACTGGCCATTTATAGCAGGTGCAACTGCAGCAACTACAGTTTTATTTTCCTTTATGAGATCCATAACAGGAATAAACTCTACCTTATCGAGAATTCTTCCATTTTTGCATGAATCAACACAGACACCACAGTTGATGCATATTTCTTTATCAATATATGTTGTTTTGTTTTCATCATCATATTTTATTGCATTAAAGGGGCAGGCTGCTTCGCAGGTAAATTTATCATTGTGATTTTTTGAACATTTAAATGCAGAGCAGTCCAGCTTTTCAACAATTCTTTTATTTACAGAATACGATGTTATTGCTTTTTTTATATTTTGAACATAATTATTATCAAAGGGAATATTTACTCCACAAAGTGAAGTTATTATCTTAAAAGTCTCTTGAGGAGATCTCTCGTGGCATACCATTATTCGAGATAATGTTTTATCAAACGTATCATTATAGTATGCAGTGACAAGTTCATCAAATAAATCATTATACTTATTATTCATATACTGTCCTCCAATTTTAACTTTATTTTAAGCTTCATGTAATGAAACTTTGGATATATTAATGTATTTCATCAGGCTGTTAGATAAATTTATAAATAGAAAAACATCTTTGAAGATTTTTAAAAATAAAATTTGCAGCTATTGTTTCATAATATAGGTATCTTATATATAGTTATCACATAATATATATTTTATGTAATATGGATAATATTTTATTCAAGATTCAATAAGTTATTTGTAAAATATAACATTTATTTCTTTATGGAAAAGGACAAATTTGATATAATTATTATTATAATCTGTGATTAAATAAATTTTTATAATAGTAAAATAAAATTACACATGTTGGTTGTTAAGGGGGATATTATGATAAAGAGAAGTAATAAAGCTATTGCTCTATTATTATGTACATTAATAGGAGCAGTACCAGTTAAAGCATCAGCAGAAGAAAATGCAAATGCTGAGACTGTAAAAAATGAAATTATTGATAATGAAGTATTAAAGGATAATATAAAAAGTGATTCTACAATAAATTATAACAATAAAAAACAAGCAGGTTCTGCAGAGGTTTCATCTGAAGCAAACAACATAGTAAAAAATAAGGTGAATTCCGAAGCTGTAAATAAGGAAGAAGATGACACTGAGGGCCAATACAATGTAGGATGGGTTAAAAATTCAAATGGTACTTATAATCTATATGATGGATTAGGTAATATGGTTAAGTCGTCATGGTGTAAAGTTGGCGGAAAGTGGTATTACCTAAAAGATGATGGAACAATGGCTACTGGATGGGTAAAAGATGGAGGAGCATATTATTATGTAGGCCAGTGGGGAAATATGCACACAGGATGGATTAAAGATGGCGGCTTGTGGTATTATTTAAATGATGATGGAATAATGCAGAAGGGATGGGTATACATCAATGGAGCATGGTACTACTTTAATGAATATGGAGCAATGGTTTCAAACGATGTAATTGATGGATACACATTAGGGTCAGATGGCAGATGTCAATAGATATTTTTAATAGATATTAAAAATAGTAATGAGTATTTATGTACAAGCATTTTTATGTAAAATATAATACTAGCATTAACCTGGGAATAAAGTAAACAGACTTATTCTCAGGTTTTGTTTTTACGATTTTTTAATAGTCGTATTAATAATTTGAAAGAAAAGTTTTAAATGAGTTCTTCATAACATAATTATAATAATGAAGATATAAATTATGGATTTATTTGGAGATAATTAAAATAGAATTTTTAGTAGTGGTTTTATTAATTCAGAAAGGATGCAATTATATAATGGAGGGCTTAGTATATGATAAGAATGCTAAAATCAGCATAGTATTATTATTTATTATAATTTGTATATATATTTTTGGCAGCTTTTATTTTAAGACTCATTTTTTTTTCAGAACATCAATAAATGGAATTGATATATCATGCAAGACTATAGAAGAAGCAAAAAATGAAATCTATGATAAGGTAGGAGACTTTAAGCTTGTATTAACTGGTAGGGATGATTTGAAAGATGAGATAACTAGTGATGATATTAAATTAGAATATGAAGGAAGCAGAAAAATAGAGGAAATTAAATCAGAGCAGAACCCTTTTTTATGGATATCTGCATTGATTGAAAAAAAGGAATATTGTGATATTGTATTATTTTCATATGATGAATCAATGCTTGAAGATAAAATTAATAGACTTAAATTTATAGATAATGATAATATTGTTGAACCTGAAAATCCAAAATTTCAATACACAGATGGAAGCTATATAATTTTAAGTGAAGTTGAAGGAAATAAGGTAGATTATAAAAAAACAATAAAAATAATCAAAAATGCTATAGAAAGAGGAACAAAAAGTATAGATTTAGATGAGAGCGGATGTTACGAAAAGCTGAAGTTTACTAAGGAGTCAAAAGAAGTAAAAGAAACTAAGGAAATAATCGATAAATATGTTTCATCTAAAATAGTATATACATTTGATGAGCACATAGAAACAGTAGACGGATCACTTATTAATAAATGGGTAGATATAAGCGATGATATGGAAGCCGATATAAACAAGGAGTTAGTCAAAGAGTATATAGAGGAACTTGGAAAAAAATATAATACAGTAGGAAAGGAACGTAATTTTACAAGCAGTGTAGGGAAAACTGTAACTGTTAAGGGAGGATATTATGGATGGAAGATTAATACAAGTGGCGAAGTAAAAGCTCTCATAGATAACATAAAACATGGACAGTCTATATTAAAAGAACCATTATATTCACAAAAAGCTTTATCACGTAGTGAAGATGATATTGGTGACACATATGTGGAGGTAAATATAACAAGGCAGCATGTATGGTTTTATAAGGGAGGAAAACTTGTGGTACAAGGAGATGTAGTTACAGGATGTAAAAGCAAAAACACACCCACTTATCTTGGGGTATATGCTTTAAACTATAAACAGAAGGATGCAACCTTAAAGGGGAATGGGTATAGCTCAAAAGTAACATATTGGATGCCCTTTAATGGAAATATAGGACTGCATGATGCAAGCTGGAGAAGTTCCTTTGGTGGAAGCATATATAAAAATAATGGAACACATGGATGTGTTAATATGCCCAAATATCTTGCAAAGACTATTTATGAAAATATAGATGCTAATACTCCAGTTATATGCTATAGTGAAGAAACAAAAAGTACATCAGAATAAAATAGAGTACAGTTAAATGAGGTCTGTAAATTATGACACAGACCTCGTTTGTTTATTACAAGTATAAATCAGATTTTGGGGAGAAAAATAGTTGTGTCTAATGGAAGAGTAGTATCTTTTAAATCATTTACATAAATAAGCAGATTCATGATGTAGTTTAAATCATATACAGGATAGTATTCATTACATATTTTAGTCCAAGTATCTCCTTGAACTATTCTGTACACCATACCATTCTTAAAGGTTATTTCTGGTATATTAATCTGCATTCCCGCCTTGATTTCATCTGGAGAATTGAATTTATTGACAGATTTAATAAGTTTTAATGATGAATTCAGAGGACAGGTTGAGTTATATTTCATTAAAATATCATTAAGGTTTTCACCTTCTTTTATTGTATATTGTGAACACTGCAGATTATTTATAAATTCAGCTATAGTTATGTGAACTTTATTAGAGCATGGAACTTCAGAATAAATTACCTTATTATAGTCTAAATTATCAGATGATATTATAGCAGGAGAATTATTTCTGGCTATTTGACTATTATTATTTTGATTACTATATTTGTTTAAAATTACAGGGCTGCAGAATAAAAATAAAATAACTATAGTTAATGTAAATATAAAAAGAAAGTAGTATTTTTTCACAATTAACATCTCCAATAATATTTTGTTATAATTATTAACTTTTTAAATAAAAAATATTCAGAAATCATTATAATCATAGAAGTAAAATTTGAGTTTTTATATTGATATGAGATAATAGATAAGTAATATGCTGAATTTTTATGTGTATAAAATTATGGACATAATGTAAAATATGTATTAGTATGTTTTTAAATATGAAATTATCGATAAAAAATGAAAGATTTTAGTATTAATATTAGAATAATCATGGAGGATTTATTATGGGGCACGCAGTAAAAGTTAAAAATGTAATAATAGGTGAAGGTATTCCTAAAATTGCAGTACCGATTGTTGGAAGAACAGATGATGAAATAATCAGTGAAGCAAAGGGATTGGAGAAAATAAAATTCGACATAGTAGAATGGCGTATTGATTTTTATAAAGAGGTTACAGATATTGAAAAGGTGAAGTCAGTATTGAAGGAATTAAGAAAACTGTTGAGAGAAACTCCAATTCTGTTTACATTTAGAAGCAAAAAAGAAGGGGGAGAAGCTCATATATCCAAAGAATATTATGTAAAGTTAAATTGTGAGGCTGCTAAGACAAAAGAAGTTGATCTTATAGATGTTGAATTATTTACTGGTGATGAATACATAAAGGAAATAGTTGAAGAAGCACATAATAATGATGTTAAAGTAGTTATATCAAATCATGATTTCTATAAAACACCTGATAAGGAAGAAATAATTTCAAGGCTAGTGAGAATGAAGGAATTAAACGCAGACATACCTAAAATTGCAGTTATGCCGCAGTCTGAAAGTGATGTTTTGACATTATTATGTGCGACAAATGAAATGAAAGAAAAGTATAGTGATATTCCAATAATAACCATGTCTATGGCTGGAATGGGATTAATAAGCAGGATTGCAGGAGAATTTTTTGGATCTGCATTAACATTTGGAGCTGCAGATAAAGCATCAGCACCAGGTCAGATAAGAGCAGAAGATTTATATAATGTACTTCAGGTATTACATAAAAATAAATAATTATTAACAAAGCATTATTAGACTTTATTTAATAATGCTTTATTTATTGTCATAACAATCTTTTTTATAATTAGATTATCTGAAAAGATATAAAATTACAATTATATTCATATACTTATACTTATACGTAATTTATATGAGTCAATTATAAGCATATTACAATTTTAGTTTTTACTAATACTATAATTTCTTAAAATAAATGCTTAAAAAATGAATAATTTAAAGTGTAATTGTGCAAAATGTATATAAGAGGTAGTTTCATTACTAATAAATATAAAGGTTTAAAAGAGAAATTGTCTTTTAACAATCCTGATATAAAAATAAAAAATTAAAAAGAAAAAGAGGTGTAATTTTGATTGATTTTAATATTGGTGATAAGATAGTTTATCCTAATCAAGGGGTAGGAGTTATTGATTTTATTGAAGAAAAAGAGTTTAAAGGCAGAATGGAGAAGTATTACAAAATTCATCTTATTAATAATACGATGATATTATCCCTTCCATTAAGCAGAGCAATATCAGCAAATATGAGGCTAATAAGCGATTCAGAGACTTTAGACTCAAAACTTAACTGTATGAAAGACTATGTTAAAGAAGTAGAAAAGCTGGCAAGAATAAATTATAAAGAAAGAAATGAAATATATTCAACAAAGGTTAAGTCAGGTACTTTAGAGGATCTGATTGAAATAATAAGCAATCTGACAGAGCTTAAGACAATACATAATTTAAACTCTATGGAAAAAATGATATTACGAAATACTAAAAAAATTCTAATTGACGAAATTGCACAGTCCAAAAAAATATCTATAGATGAGGCAAGTTGTCTTCTAGAGTTATGTATAAACTCATAAAAATATTAATAAACTGCATTTCATATTTTATAATAATTTAAAAGTATTCAATTGGTTATAATACTTTGTAACCAATTGAATACTTTTTTTATAATTTTTAATATATATATTGGTGAAGAATTATAATATGAAGACCAGGGGTGTTTTTATGATAAGACCAAAAGCATTAAAGAAAGGTGATAAGATATGTCTTATAGGGACATGCAGTCCTCCTATTAGAGAAAGGATAGAGCCGGCAGTAAACTGGTTTAAATCATTAGGTCTTAATGTTGTATTAGGAAAAAGCGTATATGAAAATCATGGATACTTATGTGGAGAGGATAATGCACGTGCTGAAGAATTAAATGAGATGTTTTATGATAAAGAAATAAAAGGTATTTTTATTATTAGGGGAGGATATGGTTCAGCAAGAATACTTGATAAGATTGATTTTAACAATATAAGAAAAAATCCAAAGATATTTTCAGGATATAGCGATGTTACAGCACTTCATATTGCAATAAACCAAAAATGCTCAATGGTGACATTTCACACTCCAATGGCATGTACAGAATTTTATAGAAATATAGATGACTATACAAAAGAATCCTTTATTGATAATGTTTTTAACAGCAGTTCACATAGAAAAATAGTTAATCCTGAAGAGGCTGGAAAGTTTGAAAGCCTTGTAAGAGGAAAAGCATCAGGGCGGATTGTAGGTGGAAATCTTTCAGTAATTACATCATTAATGGGTACACCTTATGAAATAGATACAAAAAACAAAATACTATTTTTGGAAGATATTGATGAACCTCCGTATAAGATCGACAGAATGCTTATGCAGCTTAAGATGGGCAATAAGTTTAAAGATGCAGCTGGAATAATCCTTGGATCATGGAAAGGCTGTGAAAGCAAGGATTTAAGCAAAAGCCTCACTTTAAGAGAAGTATTTGAAGAAATAATAGTTCCAGAGAAAAAGCCTGCTATTATGAATATTTCATGTGGACACTGCATTCCAACAATGAGCATTCCATTAGGTGATAGATTTGCTATTAATACTGAGGATCTTGAAATAACACATCTTGATAAAAAAGCTGAGAGAAATTTTAAGATAAGCAGGATATAGTGTAGGTTAAGAGATGCTGAATTGACCCATATAAACATGAAGTCCTGGTTTAATAATAATACAGATAAATGGAGATATTCTACTTTGAGTATCTCCATTTATTTCTTATCTTGATTACAATTGAATGTGCAATTAATCCGTAAACAAACATTTCAATTAAGAATAATAACGTCATCTGCTTCATTGAAATTTTAATACTAATACCATTAACCTTTAAATATAATAATAGTAGTAATCCAGCAGCAAGAAACCTGAAAAGAAGTGCTGAGGTAGGATTAGATTTCCTACTTAAAAATATTAAAAATGCAGGCACTAAATGCCTGCGTAAGGATTTTTATGCTATAAAACCTTCAAATAATGACAATATTATTAATAAGAAAGCAGAAATAATATAATGATAAGATTTTATGAATTTTATTACAGATGTATTCGAAAGAGAAGTACCAATAATATAAAAAATTATGCACATCAAGAAGTTAAACAAGACAGTTAAAGGAATACTTATATGTGTGAGGCTCCCAGCAATACATGGCCATATATTATTTAAACTTAATGCAATAGAAACGTCCATGAGATTTTTTATATTATTTGAACATATATAAGGATTATCCAGTTCAATAACATTTTTCGCATTCTTAAAATTTTCTACATAAAATGATGTATCGTATCCTTCCTTATCTTTCTGTATTCTTATATGTTCAACAATATAATAAATAGCAACAAAGCCAAGAAGAACTGAACCAAATATATTGCTAAGGTTATGTGTAAAGTATATGTCAATTATTTTACCGAGGCATAGAGCAAAAAAGGTTATTACTGTTGTAAAAATAGAAGCGGACATTATTTTAAATTTTAGCGATATTGAATATTCAGATTTTGACGATAATGAAATTTTAAGCGTATCTATATTTATTGCGGCTGTTAGTAAAATTGGTGATAAAAAATTCATAATATGCTCCTAAAAAACACTTTACTACAATATATACAATATGCCCTTTAAAAGTTCTGATTTTATTAATAAGAAAATATTAGAACTTTAAAAATAGAGAGTATTATCAAATAGTTAAAGAATAATTATTTTTATTGATGAATTTAATAGAAATCACTCGAAATATTTACAACCATTCAATGATGTGGTAAAATACAGTCAATGTTCTAAAAATTACAAAGAGGTGATTTAGGTGGGGTTAACAAGAAAGTAGATAAAGTAATTATATTTATTATGAAGATTAGAGGTGTAGTTGAGGGGCTATATCTGTAAAGGCAGAAAATGAATGTGGACATTGAATTAAAATTTATAATAAATATATTTTGGGGGGCACTATAGATGTTAAATTATAAAAAATACAAAAAATTTGAAACAATAAAATTAAAGGATAGAACATGGCCAGATAAGGAAATAACTAAAGCACCAATATGGTGCAGCGTTGATTTGAGAGATGGTAATCAGGCGCTTATAAATCCTATGACAGTTGATGAGAAAATAGAGTTTTTTAATTTATTAGTAAAGCTTGGATTTAAAGAAATTGAAATTGGATTTCCATCAGCATCACAGATTGAATATGATTTCTTAAGAAAGCTTGTTGATGAAAACCGTATTCCAGATGATGTTGTGGTTCAAGTATTGACACAGGCAAGGCCACACCTAATTAAGAAGACTTTTGAGTGTTTAAAAGATGTTAAAAGGGCAATAGTTCATATATACAATTCTACATCTGTACTTCAGAGAGATGTTGTATTCAATATGAGCAAGGAAGAAATAAAAGAAATTGCAATTGAAGGAACTAAGCTTGTAAAAGAATATACTGAGAGTTTTCCAGGTGAAATTATTCTTGAGTATTCTCCAGAGAGTTTTACAGGAACTGAAGTGGATTATGCACTTGAAGTATGCGAAGCTGTATTAGATACATGGGAAGCATCAAAAGATAAGAAAGTAATCATTAACCTTCCAGCAACAGTAGAAATGGATACTCCTAATGTTTTTGCAGATCAGATTGAATGGATGTGCAGAAACTTCAAGGATAGAGAAAGAGTAATCTTAAGCGTCCATCCTCATAATGACAGAGGAACAGGTGTAGCAGACAGTGAACTTGCACTTCTTGCGGGAGCAGACAGGATAGAAGGTACATTATTTGGCAATGGCGAAAGAACTGGTAATGTAGATGTATTGAATATAGCATATAATATGTTTTCACATGGAATTAACCCAGAGCTTAATATTGAAAATATAAATGAAATAATAGAAGTTTATGAAAGATGTGTAAAGATACCTGTACACGTAAGACATCCATATGCAGGAAACCTTGTATTTACTGCTTTTTCTGGCTCACATCAGGATGCAATAAACAAAGGTATGAAGAAATACAATGAGCGTCACGGAAATATATGGCAGGTGCCATACCTTCCAGTTGATCCAAGCGATTTAGGAAGAGAATATGAAGCATTGGTAAGAATAAATTCTCAATCAGGAAAAGGCGGAGTTGCATTTGTAATGGATCACTGCTATGGATTTAAGCTTCCAAAGAGCATGCAGAAAGAATTTGCAGATGTAATTCAGAAAATGTCAGAAGTCAAAGGTGAGATTTCACCAGCAGAGGTTATGGAAGCTTTCTCTAAGGAATATCTTGATTTGGAAGAACCATTTAAATTAGTTAAATGTACATTCAGTGATATTTCAGAAATGGATGGAAGCGAAGATACTAAAGCAGATATTGTTGTTATTTATAATGGAGAAGAAAAAGTTCTTGAAGGTATAGGTAACGGACCTATTGATGCATTTAAAAAGGCACTAGTTCAAAGCAGTTTGATTAATGTTAAAATTATAGATTATACAGAGCATGCAATGAGTACAGGATCAGAAGCAAAAGCAGCATCATATGTATATATGGAAAGATTAGATAATAACAGCAGAACTTTTGGTGTAGGTACAGACAGCAATATTACAAGAGCTTCAATTAAATCTATGATGAGTGCAATTAACCGTTTATATAAATAATGCTTATAAGTGAAAATCTCTGAAAGATTTATTTCAGAGATTTTTTAATCATATGTACTATTTATATATGAAAAAATGTATTGTTGCGGATTTTATGAAGGTTAACAGCCTGAATTTTAAGGAATATGTCATTAGTTAGTAAGATAAATTCTTATAAGTATATAGATATTATATTGAATAGATATGATGAAAATAATATGTGAACATTTGATAAAGATATATATTTATGTAAAAATAAGGTATAATATAAGCAGAATAAATAAACATTGGGGGCAGAGCAATGAGCAGATACTGGAATGATCACGTTAAAACGTTAGAACCATATGTTCCTGGGGAACAGCCAAAGGATAAAAAATATATTAAGTTAAATACAAATGAAAATCCATATGGGCCATCGCCTAAGGTGCTGTCTTCTATAAAAGATGCAGCATGTGATGATTTGAAGCTATATCCAGATCCAACATGCAGTGATCTTGCTTCACAAATAGCAGGATACTATAAAGTAAATGAAGATGAGATATTTATAGGCAATGGGTCAGATGAAATACTTGCATTTGTATTTATGACATTTTTTCAAAAGGGAAGAAAGGTATTATTTCCTGACATAAGCTATACATTTTACAATGTATATGCAGAAATGTTTAATCTGGATTATGAATTAATAAAGTTAGATGATAACTTTAATATTAACCTTGAAGAATTCAAAAAGCCTAATGGAGGAATAATCTTTCCTAATCCAAATGCGCCAACAGGAAAATACATAGATACAGATGAAATTTCTAAATTAATTGAAAACAATCAAGATTCTGTAGTAATTATAGATGAAGCATATATTGATTTTGGTGGAAAATCAATGGTGGATTATATAAATAAGTATTCAAATCTACTAGTTATTCAGACATTTTCCAAGTCCAGATCCCTGGCAGGCTTAAGGGTAGGATTTGCAATTGGAAACAAGGACCTTATAGATGGACTTAACAGAGTAAAGAACAGCTTTAACTCATATACAATTGACAGATTAGCACTTACAGGGGCAAAAGAAGCTATTAGAGACGATGAATATTTTAATGAAACAACAAACAAGATAATAAAAACAAGAGAAGAAACAACTATACGTTTAAAAGAACTTAATTTTAAAGTATTAGAATCTAAAGCAAATTTTATTTTCATTAAACATGATACTTTAGGCGGACAGTATTTATATGAAGAGCTGAAGAATAATGGAATTCTAGTAAGACACTTCAATAAAGAAAGAATAGAAGATTATCTGAGAGTAACAATAGGAACAGATGAAGAAATGAGAACATTTATTAATAAACTGAAAAAGATACTAAATAAATAAAAATTAGATAAATCCTGCAGTTATTTTAAAGATAATTGTAGGATTTATATTTTTATATGAAAAAATTACTAAGTATTTGAGATTAAATGTAATAAATGGTATAATGGTTACTGTTGAAAAAGTGGGAGGGATTAGATGATATACAAAAAAATGAAATTAATAGCATTAGCAGCTGTTACTATCGGTTTGACATGTATTTCTTCAAATGCTAGTGCTGAAATTAAAAGTATAGTTTATGAAGATGCAATGGAAAATGAAATTGCATTAGCAGCAGCAAGTGCTGATGTTCAAAATACAGAAGATAACTATGAGATAAGCAGGAACTGGCTGACAGAAGAAGCTGCATCACAGCTTAATAAAAAAGTAAGTGATCTTACAGTAGATGATCTTTCACATATAGTCAAAATAGACTGCAGATATAAAAAGATAGATTCTGAGATACCAGAAGAAATAGAACTATTTAAAAATCTTCAGTATCTTGATTTAAATTACTGCAGACTTACTGGAGAAATTCCTGAATCAATTGCAGATCTTCCAAATCTTAAACATTTAGATTTAGGAGATAATAGATTGGATGAGATGCCTGAAGCAGTAGAAAATAAAATAATAAACGGAGATTATGAATACTGCGATGTTGAAGGAAATCAGTTCAGGCTTAATAAAGGATGGCACCGCCTTAAAGGAAACTGGGCTTACACAGACAGAAATGGGGACAGGCTTAAAGGTGAACAGACAATAGATAAGATAACTTATGATTTTGGTGAAGATGGTTACATAAAAGAAGGATGGGAAGAAAAGGACAATATTAAGTATTATTATGACAGAGTATCAGGGATGGTTAAAAATTCATGGAAACTTATAGATAATAAGTGGTTTTATTTTAATGAAGAAGGAAGAATGCTTACAGGACTTCAAAATATTCAAGGAACAAAATTCTGTCTTGCACCAACTGGAGAAATGCTTACAGGACTTCAGAATATAGGAGGATCAAACTATTATTTCTGTGACAGTGGCGGAATGCAGTATGGATGGGTTAATGTCAATGGCAGGAAGTGTTATTTTGATGAAACTACAGGAGTCATGGCTGTAAGTACTGAAAAGGTGATAAATGGAACGAAATATGTGTTTGGAGCAGATGGTTCAAGTTCAGTTCAGGCAAACGTATGGCTTGATAACTATACTTACATACAACCTAATGGACAGACTGTAAACACTTACTATAATTATTCTCATTCAAATACAAACTATCAGTTATTTAAATACATGACAGATCCAGTAAATCAAATCAGTGTAGACAGGACAGCTGTAGATCTTCATGGAGGAATAACAAGCAATAACTGCGTATATTTTGCATCAGAGGCTTTAAGAAGAATTGGTGTTGGAATTCCTACAGCTACATGTAATACATATGAACTGGAAAATGAATTAAAATACATTGGCTTTGTACCTTGCTATGATTTATCACAGTTAAAACCTGGAGATATAGTATTTACTAACAATTACAGCCATGTATATATCTTTATGTGCTGGGATACTGATGGTTATGCATATATTGTGGACAACCAGTCCTATAATTTTGATAATAAGATACTGCACAAAAGACAGGTATATAAGGATACTTCTATAACAGACAGGGCAACACATTTTTACTATTATCCTAATTAAGATATCTATGTATTAAACTTAATATGATTACGTACTTTATAAAAGCTGATTTTATTTTTAAAGTCAGCTTTTAATTATACATAATTATATTTATGTAAATATATAGTTCTATATTATATTTTATTTTAACAAATTAGTGTAATAGTGTATAATTGTAGAGGGAATTTAATATTTAATTATTATACATAATATTTAAAACTTTACGTAACATTATAATTATATCTGTTAATAAAGTAAGAAAAATAGAGAAAAGAGTTGATTGCATGAATATTAATGTTAATAAGGAGTATTTATTAAAAACAGTAAAAGAAATATTACAGGAAAACAGTCCTACAGGATTTTGTTTTGAAATAATAGAAAAGATAGAGGAAATGGTTAAAGGTTTAGGCTATTCTTTTGAAAAAACTAATAAAGGCTGTGGAATAATAACAATTGAAGGAAACAGCACAGAAAGGACTATTGGTTTATCAGCTCATGTAGATACTTTAGGCTGCATGGTAAGGTCCATTACTGAAAGCGGGAAGCTTAAATTTACACTTTTAGGTGGTCCAATCGTTCCTACACTTGATGGAGAATACTGCACAATAAGGACACGTGAAGGAAAAACATACAGTGGTACATTTTTAAGCACAAGTCCTGCAGCACATGTATTTGAAGATGCAAAGAGCAAAAAAAGAGATCCTGAAAATATGGAAATAAGAATTGATGAAAGGGTATCATCTAAGAAGGAAGTTCTTGATCTTGGTATATGCCCAGGAGATTTTATATTCATAGATCCTAAAGTAACAATAACTGAAAGCGGATTTGTAAAATCAAGATTTATTGATGATAAAGGGAGTGTTTCATGTCTTTTAGCAATGCTTGAAATGTTCAAGAGAGAAAATATCGTTCCGGATTATACAACAAAGATACTTATATCTACTTATGAAGAAGTAGGCCATGGTGCATCTTATATACCAGATGACATTACTGAAATGATAAGTGTTGACATGGGATGCATAGGTGATGACTTAAGCTGCAGTGAATTTGATGTTTCAATATGTGCCAAGGATTCAGGTGGCCCATACGATTACAATATGGTAACTGACCTTGTAAATTTAGCAAAAGCAAATAAATTAAACTATGCAGTAGACATTTATCCATTCTACGGTTCAGATGTAGGTGCAGCACTAAGGGGAGGAAACGATATACGTGGAGCCCTTATAGGACCAGGGGTTTCGGCTTCTCACGGTATGGAAAGAACTCATGTTGATGCTCTTGAAAATACAATAAAATTACTTTATTATTACTTGACTAAAGAAACTTTAAGATAAGTATAAGAGTGAGTATAAAATTACAAAATATAAGGCAAAAATAATTTTAAAAGGAGTGATATAGGTGAATGTAAGAAAATTCACGGAAGCTTCAATGCTGAGTGCTGCTTTTGTAGCATTAAGCGTCTTATGTATAAGTATTGGCCTTGGTTATTTTGGATATATAGATTTTATTGTTCCTGCTTTTGCAGGAATCATATTATTGAAATGTGATTTGAAGTATACAATACTGTCATGTATTTCATCGCTGATATTAATTATTTTCGTAATAGGGGATCTTCCATCAGGGATTATGATGAGCCAGAGCATGATACTTGGAATAATAATTACATACTTTATAAAGAAAGATGAAAGTATTTTTGATGATTTATTTTTTTCAAGTATTGCTGCATGCGCTGTTATGATTTTCATAGATATAAATTTCAGTGCTCTTACAGGATACAGTTTTTTAAAGGAATCAAAAGATTATCTTAACATGCTTCCAGCAATTTATGAGCCATATAAAGATATCATATTATATATGAGCGTAGCATGTCTTCCAATTGGAACAGTCATAATAGCATATATAGGAACTGTAGTGCTTGCTAAAAGATTTAAGATAGATAATGAAGCGGCATTAAAGAAAAGCAATATAATTAGACATTTCAAACGCTATGGACAGTTTCTTTCATGTACAAGAAAGACTATTTATTCAGGCATAGTCTGCATAATTTCAGTATTATTTATAAATAAGTATATTCTTTCGGATAAATATTCATATATTGCCATTTTATTAAATTCAATCATGTATGTCATGCTGTTTTTTATACTTCAGGACTCATTTTCTGTAATAAATAAATGTGTGTATGGAATAACAAAGACAAGATTTAAATTATTTATATGCCAGTTTGCTTTACTATATTTTTTAATAGGCGCTTTTAAGATAACTGCTTTGATAATGACTCTTCTTAACCTTTATCTAGATTATAAATTTCAATTGAAATATAAGTATAAGCAGATATTAAAAAATAATATATTGGAAAAGGAAAGTTAAAACTTATTAGCTTTAGGGAAAGAATAAAAAAATAATAAAAAAAGTAAAAATCCAGCAAGTATTTTATATTGGCTGGATTTTTGCTTTATCATATAAAATCTGTATTCACTAAATCTGTTAAAGAACAAGTTATCAGTTTTTTCTGTGATGAGTCGGTGAAATCTAATGAGAAAGTTTTTAGATGAGATAGATTATCATTTAAATTACATTCTTTAAATAAGCTCTGCATATACTTGATGTTAAAGCTTGGAATCCCGTTTTTTCTCAATATGTCTATGTTAGTATTATTATATGAGAGCAATGGAATTACATTAGCGCACTTAAGTATTTTTCTGCAGGAATTTTCATTAAGGCTTGTTCCTTCAGTGACTGGAATAAACAAGCTGTCACTATATTTTTCATAAATTTCATAGAGATAATTTAGAGAAAAAGGTTCGCAGCCAGCAAATATAAATGCAAAGATACCCATTTTTCGTGATTCTTTAATTATTTTATCTAAATCATTATATGACAATATATTTCCAGGTATATTCTTTGATTTAGTATTTATTATCAGTGAGCGTGGCTGAGTATGGTCTTTTAAATATAATTTTGATTTTTTATCTTTAGAACTTAAGTTGTTTCCTAATATATTTACGATGAAGTTTTTTAATATTTTATGATCAGTGTTGGCAATTAAATCATCAACATAAAATTTAAAATCCTTTTTATGATTATATGAATCTTCAAAATTATTTATTATTTCTGTTGATGATTTATCAGAAACAAGAAGTTTTGAAAGTTTTACTATTTTTGGAAGGTTACTCTTAGGGTCTTTTTCGATTAAAGCAGCTATAGACCCTAGAAGTGTGTCTCTTGCTTTATCTCCTAATGAATTCATAAATTTCATATCTGCATCACCTTTTATATTTAATGATAGAATAGTATATTAAAGTGTAATATTTAATATGATAAGATTATCTATCCCGCCAGTAATTTAACCTTTTAAAATTATTATATTTTAGTTTATAGTTTCAAATAAAAAACAGAGCTTTAGATTTATTCTAAAACTCTGTTTTTTATGTTACCAGCTTATCGTAAACTTGTCCCTTGAATTTTTAAGAGGAAGCTTAAACTGAAAGAATTTAAGATACTTTCCGTTTTTAGTTATTCTGTCTGCAATTATGTGAAGAATATATCCAAGTGTAAAGCCCACACTAAGATAATCATTTCCCATAAGTGATGTGCTATAGCAGAAAGCAAGTGTGCCAAGCCATTTATGAGTAAACATTCTATGTGGAGACAGCTTTCCAAGCACTGTAAGGATTGAAAACAGAAGCACTCCTTTATAATTAAGCTTTAAAAGCTTGTTTATTGAATATATGTAGGAAGTGTTAAATTGAATACCAAAGCAGTAAAACAATGCAACAATAATTATTATGAACATGAGTACCTTGTTAAATATTTGTGATGCTGTTGATTTGTGACTGTCTATATCAGGCATATATGAGCCTGCAATTCCTCCTAAAATTAAAAGTATCATATCAAAGCTTATAGTCATGTTGCCAAGACCAATAAGACCTATAACAAGTCCTATGGATGCAGAGGTACCAATTGTCATATGTTCTTTTCCACTCATTCTTTTCTCCTTTGAATATATTTTATATCATAGAATTATTATATATCGAATACTTGTTCTACTAAAGAGTTTTTTCAAAATTATTGATAAAAATATTAAAATAAATTATTTTATATCCTTTCTGCATATCCATAAGTTATAAATCGTATAAATTATTACAAGGATTAGTAGTAGGAGTAAATTAATGAAGATTACCGTAGATATATTTTCAGGGTTTTTAGGAGCTGGAAAGACAATGCTTATAAAAAAGCTTCTGCTTGAAGGGGCATATAATAAAAATACTGTAATAATTGAAAATGAATTTGGAGAAGTTTCAATAGATGGTGAAATATTAAGGGAAAGCAATATTGAAGTGAAAGAAATAAATTCAGGATGTATATGCTGCCAGGTTTCAGGAAAATTTGATGATGCAGTATTGGAGGTTATAAATAAATATAAACCTGAAAGTATAATAATTGAGCCATCTGGTGTTGCTAAGCTCAGTGAAATTATCAATATACTTACAAATATAAAATTCAGTCATATGATTGAAATAAGAAATATTTTTACTTTGGTGGACATAAGAAATTATGAGAGCTACATGAAAAACTTCAAAGAGTTTTATCTTAACCAGATAAAAAATGCAGATAAAATAGTATTGAGCAGAACCCAGTTTGAAAGTAAGGAATATGTAGATGAGATTATCAAATCCATAAGAATGCATAACTCAAATGCAGAAATAATATACAGACCCTGGGATGAACTAAAGGCAAGTGATTTCATGAAGAAATCATCCAGGACCTCAAAGAGCAGCAAGATAATCAAAACTATAAAGAATAGCAGCAGCAAATTAAAGAAGGAATATAAACATACTCATAATGCTGATGATATTTTTGAAAGCTATCCAATTACCATGAACAAGTTAATGAGCGCTGATGAATTGAAAAGTAAATTTAAATTCATGGCACAGTCTCATATTTATGGGAGAATAATAAGGGCTAAGGGCATTATACAAAACGATAAGGGCAGGTATTATCAGTTTGATTACGTGCCTGCTGAATTTAAGATACGGGAAATAAAATGGTCAAATAAAAGAGTTATTTCAATAATAGGAAGTAACTTAAATAAAAAAAGCTTAAATGAACTGTTTAAATAAAAATATTATAAGACATATCTTAAAATGTCTGCTGATTGCAATTATATTATGAAATCAGCAGACTATTTAAAAATATATTACTGACTAAAGGGGGGGGGATATTGAAAATTGATGTTGAAGTGGTGACAGGTTTTCTCGGATATGGAAAGACTTCATTTATAAATGCATTGTTAAAAGAAAGCCAGGTAGATGGAGAAAGAGTACTCATAATTCAAATGGAATATGGAAACAAGAAAATTTATGAAATAAATGATATAAATTATCCAGTTAAAATAATGAAGGCAGATGATATGAAAGATTTAAGAAAATGTTTTGATGATGAAATTATCAAATTCAAACCCAACAGAATAATTATAGAGTTTAATGGCACGGATAATTTAGATAATTTAAGAAAGATATTTCTAGAAAAGAACTTGAGAAAAAAGATGAAGCTGTCAACTGTTTACTTTGTAGGTGATGGAAGAACATTATTAAAGAATATAGATAATTTAGGGTATTATATAGTTCCATTTATAAAAAATGCAGATATGATGATCATAAATAATACAGCAGAAGTGGAAAAGGAAGACATGACTAAAGAAATAAACCAGCTAAGAGGATTTAATCAGAAAGCATTTATTTTGCAGGTTGATAATAGGTTTAATCTTTGCAGCAGGCTGAGAAAATCTAAAGTTTTGGATAATGGCTTTATTAAAAAGCTTAAGGTGAGATTTATGAATCTATAAACATGCTTTGAAAGAGGGGGAACTTATGAGAGGAATACGAGGAATATCTGTTTTTATAGCTGGTGCATTTATTTTGGTTTCAGCTTATGTATATAAAGTATACAATATTGATTTCAGCATTCATGAAATAGGAGATTTTGCAACTATCTTTACAAGTATAATTCTCGATGCATTTCCATTTATAATAATAGGATCTTTTGTATCAGCATTCATACAGATATTTGTATCACAGGATATTATAGAACGATTCATACCTAGAAGCACAGCTTTAGGATATATTGCTGCAGGGCTTATAGGACTTATATTTCCAGTATGTGAATGTGCTATAGTACCAATTACGAGGAGACTTATAAGCAAAGGCGTTCCAGTTGGCTTAGGCGTGACTTTTATGCTTTCTGTTCCTATTGTAAATCCTGTCGTTATAATGTCTACTTATTATGCATTTTATGACGTAAAATCAATGGTTTTTGTAAGAACCATAGGAGGGTTTGCATGTGCTGTAATAATAGGCATGATCATGGAGGCATTGTGCAGGGAGGATATGAATATAATTTCAGGAAATGCAGATTTTGAAAGCATGTGCAATTGTGGATGCAGCATGCCAATGGAAGAAGGTAAAAGTAAAATAATAAGTCTTATAGAGCATACAAACCGCGAGTTATTAGAAATAGCAAGATATCTTATACTTGGAGCTTTTTTGTCTGGCATATTTCAAGTAGTTGCATCTCACAAGGGATTTGAATATATAAGCGAAAATAAAGTTCTTGTCATTGTATTTATGATGTTCCTTGGATTTGCTTTATCATTATGCTCAGAAGCAGATGCATTTGTAGGAAAAACATTTTATTCAACATATTCTTTCAGTTCCATAGCTGCTTTTCTGCTTATCGGACCTATGCTTGACTTGAAAAATTTAATGATGCTTTCTGGAGGGTTTAAAAAGGAGTTTGTTTCCAAGCTAAGCTTTGTCACTCTTGGGATTGTATTCATAGTTTCATGTATCTTTATGATGTGTGGAGCCTGATTATTGAAAATTATATAGATTGCAGAGGCATAGTAATTAATTAAAAGATATGAAGTACTGTATGACATAAATGACGTAAGAAAGGAAGAATTTTAAGTGAAGAAATTCAACTTAGATGAATTTGTATGGTTCATCACGCTTATACTGATGGCAGCAGGTTTAGTATATCTTATCAGAACAGGGAAGATCAGCTTTTATATGGGAGATAAAATGATAAAATATATATATGCTGCTATATTCATGATATCTGTGATTTCCATATTTCAAGTAATAAATATATTTACACCAAAGAATAACATAAATTTAAAAGTGAAGTATATTCCCATAATTTTAGCTCTTATAATTGGAATAATATCTGTAAAAAGTCAGGATTCATTCAGGCACAGGCAGTTAAACAATGTGCTCATAAATGAATATACAGAAGACAGGGAGCATAAACATACTGATTACTTAAAGGATAAGAAAGAATATGGACAGTTTATTAAAATAGATGATGATAACCTTGAAGTATTAGAGGAAATACAGATAGATCCTGAGAAATTTATTGGAAAGGAAATAGAACTATGTGGATTTATATGCAAGGAAAATTATCTAAAGAATACCCAGTTTGTAATAGGCAGGATAATAATGACATGCTGTGCAGCAGATTCAAAGATTGTTGGAATACTTGCAGAAGATAAGGATATAATAAAGGTTAAAGAAAATGAATGGGTGACAGTAAGAGGCGTTATAAATTACACTACAATTAATGATGATGATGGCGTGAGTCATAAAGTTCCTGTAATAAACATAGACAATCTTGTTAAAAGCAGAAATCCAGAAAGTAAAAGCTGATTCGTTAATATTGAATCAGCTTTTTCATATTATTTATATTGTTCATCTAAAATAACATTGATATTTCCAAGTTTTGTACCATCAGTTTCAGAAGGAGTGACAGTAATGCTGTATGTGTTGAATTGATTGTTCCAGATCATATTTGATGGTGAAAGAGTATCGGCATCTCCTGCAGTAATGTCTAAGACCTTTAAGGAATTTGTAGCATCTGCAGGGTATTTCATATGAGATTGAGGAGTTATTTTTATCTGTCCGCATACTGAATCGAAGTAAGTTATATCAAAAGTGTATCCATCCTTTTCATATGTAGAAACATTTCCATTTTCACTTGTAGGATTTCCAAGAATTGCAGCAACCGCATTTGGATCCTTACCTTTAAAATCATTTATAGAGGCTGTTTTCTTTACTTCAACAGTTGGTGAATCTATAATTGCTGAAGATTGTGCAGGATTTGTGACTTCAGTATTGGAAGAAGCTTCTGTACTTGATTCTGTTAATGAGCTTGAATTGGTATCTGTACTTGTATCTGTATCTGCAGAATTGCCGCAGGCTGTGATTAAAGTGCTGCTTACCATTACTGCAGCTATTATGCTTAAAATTTTCTTATTCATAAATTACCTCCAGATTATTACTATTATTATAAATCCTTCTTCTGTTAAATTATAACACTATTAATTTAATGTAAAAGTTCACTTAATATAATTGTAAGAATTAATTAAACAAATAATAATTTAAATATAAATGGTAAACCTAATACTGATATAGCATTTAACATAAAAAATAATGTAGATAAAGCACTAATTAATTTGAGTTAGTGTTTCTATTTTTGGAGGAATAGTAATGAATTTTCCAGTTAATTTTCCAAAGCAGCATCAAAACATACAGCCTGGCCTTGAGTATGAAATGAAT
>JAEWQX010000124.1 GCA_023399035.1 Bacillota bacterium
TCCTTATCAATTTCTGCTGTGTAATAATAAACATCTGGTGTAAACTTAAAACTGCTTTTATTTAAAGATAAAGTCTTTAAATAAACACTATCCCTTTCTTTTGCATAAGCTTCAATTCCTTTAAAATTAATACCTGTATAAAATCCACTGCTTAATCCCATTACAGCCAGAGAGACTGCAACTGCATGTTTTAATTTTTTGTTCATAATAAAAACACTCCTTCTATAGATTTGTATAGTATTTAATTCATTAGTATATGTTATAATAAAATTTCTACATCAACATAATAAAAATCTTGTAGAAATTTTATAATTAATTGTTAATTGTACATCGTACATTGTTAATTGTGCATTGTTAATTGCTAATTGCAATATACATATTTTCAACTTATATCATACTTCCATCTGCTCCAAGTGAATATCCATCAATAACAGTATTCTGAGCCATTATTCCTGTATTATATAAGTAATACCATTTGCCATCATAATCCTTGAACCATCCTGTCTTCATTGCACCTAATGAATCTAGGTAGTACCAGTTTCCTCCAACTTGTGTCCATCCAGTACGTTTTGCACCATCTTGCCCCATGTAATACCATTGGCCATTGTAGGCTATCCATCCAGTAGCCATTGATCCATCACCATAAAAATAATATTCTTTTCCTGTATTTCTATCATTGAACCACATATTCTTCATGCTTTCACCAGTTGAATCGTGATATTTCCATACTCCATTTTCCATAACCCACTGGTTTTTATATGATGAAGTATTTGAAGCTTGTTGTGACTGCTGCACATTTTCTGATGTAGTATTATTTTGGCTGTTAGCAGTATTTCCATTAGTAGTGCTATTATTTTCAGACTTACTGTTATCTTCTGTTTCTCCTTTATTACCATCAGATACAGCTACATTAGCATCACCTCTTACAACATTCAATGTATATGTTCTCCTCTTATCCTTCTTATCCCTTACAACTATTTCTATAATATTGCTTCCTAATTTTAATTTAACTTCTTCTTCATCTTCATCCTTATCATCATAATCAAGTGTACTTCCATTAACAGTTATCTTATCTCCATCGTTTTCAGGTTCAGCTTCAATTGTTATTGTATTATCAGCTACCTCAACTGCAACATCATAGAATGTAACTTCCTTATCAAAATCAATCTTTCCAGCATCTAATGTAATGTCTTTAAGGTATATGGAATCCTGATCATCATCTTTCACCTGAGTATCTGTTCTTGTTACATATATCTGATATTCTTTTTCTGCACCATACTTTACATCATCAGCATCAAAATCTCCCTTTTCATATGTTCTCACATAAATTATTGTAGTTCCACTTCCAATAAATATCTTATCTCCAGAATCGTAAGCTGCTGCTGTATCTCTGCTATTCTTAAAGGCTTTTACTTCATATCCCTTTTCTGCACTTAAATTTAAGTTTATAAAATTGCTTGAGACTTTAGTAAAATAAGTTTTTGTATTTTCATCAAATTCAACTTTATTTTTAAACTTGCTGTCACTATACAGCTGAAGACTATCTGAGCTTGTCCCCTCATTTATCTGCATATCCTTTATTCCATATTGTGAATCTGCCTTGGCCTCCACATTAAGACCTAAATGCTTTGCAGGTTCTATAACTGAAAAAGCACTTATTGCTAGCGTTGCACCAATTACTCTTTTTATAGTTTTATTCATCGTCTTTCCTCCTATAAATCAATCATATTATTTAATTTTTAATGTCTTTTAATTATTTTCGTTGCATAAAATACTTAATACTATCTAAATTATAATTTATTCCCTTACATTTTAAGTATATCTTAATTTCACTTATATTTCCATCTAGAAAAAATACCTCGTAAAATAAAGTTCCACGAGGTATTTTTCATTTAAGTTTCTATATTTGAATTTCTAAAATATTCATCAAAAAAATACTTTCTATATAAATTGCTGCCAATAATTTTATTTACCAACTGTTATTTGTTAGCACTTAACTGCTGACTATTTCCAATCCCATGCTCCATTAGCTTGAAGTCTGTATCCATCAACAACAGTATTCTTAAGCATTACGCCTCTGCCATCCATGTAGTACCATGCCCAGCCATCATACTGCCATCCAGTCTTCTTTGCTCCATCAGAACCTAGGTAATACCATTCTCCATTAAGTTGAAGCCATCCTGTTGCCATATCACCATTTTGATCTAAATAATAGTTATCATGCCATTGATTCTTTAATGGAGTTCCCTTAGAATCATTGAACTGCCATTTTCCATTAACAATCACCCACTTGTTAGCATTAGAATTGTTTCCAACTGTAATGTTAGACGATTGTCCATTGTTGTTAGTATTAGTATTTGCTGAGTTATTGTTTGATGTATTATTGTTTGTTGCTCCTGTACTTATTGCTGGGAAATCTGATGATTTTAAATCATCTCCTCTTCCAATGTTAAGAGTATAAACCTGTTCAGTTCCGCTTGAATTCTTAACTTTTACCTTAAAACTTTGA
The DNA here is from genome assembly GCA_023399035.1 of Bacillota bacterium. Taxonomy (GTDB): domain Bacteria; phylum Bacillota; class Clostridia; order Clostridiales; family Clostridiaceae; genus Clostridium. Next base: position 2,510 of record JAEWQX010000124.1, read on the forward strand.
ACTTTTCCATCTTCAAGCTCTACATCCTTTTTATATCCATCACCATTATCAACTTCTGTACCATCAATTGTCACAGTATAATCTGAATCCTTAGGATCAGCATATATCTGAACTTTCTTTGTATTACTCTTGAACTTTAAGTTGTACTCTTTTTTATCTTCAGAAAGAGTAAGGTTTGTAGCACCTACTTTTAATGTATCTAAGTAAATTTTATCTGATGTTGTTGATACTTGTCCTCTTGTTATGTTTAAAGTATATGTCCTCTTATTGTCGTCATCATCTTCTACAGTGATTTCTATCTTATTTTTACCTTTTTTAAGATCCACAGTTTTTTCCCAGTCATCATCTTCATCTACTTTTGATCCATTGATTCTTACTGTTTGTTCATCTTCATCATCTGGTTCTGCAGTAATGTCTATTTCATCAACATCATCATCTACTTTTATATTGTAAGAAGTAGTATTCTTTGAAAAGCTGATATCACCTTCACTTAATTTGATTCTATCTAAATAAATATCATCATTGCTGTCATCATCATCACTATCACTGTCATCACTTCCAGTATATTTGACCTTTATTGTATAAGTTCCTATTACATCATCATCATCACTGTATTTTGGACTTGAATCTGGTTCCTCGCTATATATTCTTACAACAATTGTATTTGTTCCTGATGATAAACTTATATCACTGCTTGTTTTTTTACCTTTTGTGGAACTTGATGTTCCTTTAAACACTCTTACGTATTTTGATTTAGGTCCGCTTGTACTTATGCTTATTTTGCTTGAAGAAGTTTTTGCATAATAAGTATCCCCTTCATCAACTTCATCATCATCTATTTTATCAGAACTTCCCATATCTTTATCATCATAAAGCTGAATGCTCTTTCCAGAAGAAGTCTCTAATCTTAGCTTGTCCAATTTATCTTCAGTATTTTCATCATCATCATCTGATGCATATGCCTTTGTAGTAAATAAGTTATATTCTGTTGCTGGTGATATTGCTGCAAAAGCACTTAATGTAAGTGCAACTGCAATTACTTTTTTTATGTTTTTATTCATAATTCTTCCCCCACTTTTGTTAAGTTGATTTAAATTATACCATTTAATGCTAAATTTTGATACTAACAATATCTTAATTTATTATTAAATCAATTAAATTATAGATTTTATTAATTTTCTTCTCAAAATAATATACATACTCTTTATATTTTTTAGGTACTTTATTACTTTTATAATATAAATATCCTAAATAATAAGGCCTATTTCTCATACTACATATATGTTTCTGCTATTTTCAAAATCAATCTACATATTATTTAAAATATAATTTATAGCATAACAGTAATACATCATAGCACTAATTTCTCAATAATTTATTAAATCATTTAATGATTCTAATCATCTGCCCTATTATTATAAATAAGCTCTTAATAAGTTATTTTAATATATTAAGAAAAGGTACATACTAAAATGTATGCACCAAAAATTCTACAAAATATTATGCATAATTGCATTTAATGACCTAATCCTAAGCCTGATATTAAAACTTTAATTGTATTAAGTCTATTATTTATATTTCTAAACCATAACTCCATTTTTATCAAGAGTGTATCCATCAACAGTTGTGCTATAAAGCATTTCTCCATTTGAATCTAAATAGTACCAGTCACCATTAGACATCTGTACCCAGCCTGTCTTCATAGCACCATCTGAATCTAAATAATACCACTTCTTATCAGAATCCTGAATCCAGCCTGTCTGCATTACTCCAGCTTTTCCAAAGTTGTACCATTTACCATTAATGCTCTGCCATCCAGTCTTCATATCTCCATTTTGGTCAAAGTAATACCATTTGTTATTATCTAGTGTCCATCCTGTTGCCATATATCCATTTTCATCAAAATAATAGCTCTTTCCAGTATTGACATCAAACCACCACTTACCTTTTACAGGTTGTCCAATTCCATCTATATATTGACGTTTTCCATCTACAGTCTGCCATGTATTGTACTTGCTACCTGAAGCTAAAATGCTTGAACTGCTGTTGTCTTCTTCTACTTTATTTGATGTTGAACTTGAAGTTTTTCCTCTATATACATTTAAAGTATAAGTGATGTCATCATCATCGCCTTCAACCTTTATCTTTATGGTATTATCACCCTTATCAAGTTTGATAGTTTTTTCATAGTCATCATCTTCAGTAACAGAATAATCACCAATTTCAACTGAATAGTCATCATCATTTGGCTTAACTCTTACTACAATTTGATCAACATCTTCATCTACATTTACATCATACTTAGTTCTATTTTTGTTAAAATCTATAGTCCCATCGCTTAAATAAATGCTCTTTAAGTAAACATCTTCTACATCAAGCTCTTCATCCGAAACAGGTTCTGATTTTCTAACATGAATAACATATGTATTCACACATCTTGATACTTTTTCATCATCATATGCATCACTGAAATCATCAGCACTTCTGTAAGTTCTTATATATATATTGCTATTGCCTGTTCCTAATTTTATAAAATCTCCAATGTCATAAGGCTTTGCATCATTAGCAGCTGAATCAAAGACCTTAACAACATATCCATCGCCTTCAACTTCTGCATTAACTTCAATTCCTTCTGATCCAGTAAGCTCTACATAATAATCTTTTGCACTTGATAAATCTACTTCATTTCCGTAATAACTCTTACGTAATTCAAGTTCACTTCCACTTCCTCTGTATAGATTAAGTGATTTTAATTCTCCATTTCCTGCATTTTTGTTAACTGAAGCATTAGCTTCAACAGCACCAAATCCAGTACTTCCTGCTGGAACTATAGCTGAAAAAGCACTTATCACAAGAGTAGCTGCAATTATGTGTTTAATATTCTTATTCATTTCATCTGCTCCCTTCTATAATTGATGTTTGAAAATTCGTAAGTGACCCTCAACCTTTAATTTCCGCTCATCAAAAATAGTTATAAATTTATAATCTTTTTTAAGTATACTATATCATTCTTGTTATTTAATGAACTTTTTGTTAATTTTATCAATAAAATTCTCTATTTATAAAACTATACCATTAATGAATAAATTTTTTATTACCTGAATCTTAAATTTTCCTAAATAAATAAGACAAATCATGATTTTCAAATAGAAATTCTATTTTTATTTAAATGATTTCTATGATTATATCTATGCTATAAATAAAAATATATAGATTTTTTCATATTATATATTATCTGGTAGTTGCATAAAAAGAGAATGTAATAAAATCACAAATTACAGCTTATACAAAAAGAGTGTGGTAAACTTTAAAAGTACCACACTCTTCTTTTTACTAACATATAACTTTATTTTAAACAAATGTTGTTATCCTATGTTTATCTGTACTTTGTAATATTACCTTTTCTCATTTACCAACATTTATTTATAAAAATGTATCTTATCCAGATTCACATATACCTAAATTCACTAACTTTGCCCATATGAACCTAGAGCATTCTTTATTAATTAATTAAAGCTCCGCTTGATGCAAATTTATATTCCTTTCCATCAATAGTCTGAGTTCCTGTTACCATTTCACCAGATTCATTTAAGTAATACTTTGAATTATTGTCGATAAGCCATCCTGTATGCATAGCTCCATCGGAATTTAAGTAATACCAGCTTCCTGAATTTAACCATCCAGTAACCATTGCTCCATCAGTATTTAGATAATACCATTTTGTTACTTTCTTAGTCTTCTTTTCTGTCTTTGTTTCAGAAGTATTTCCTGATGATGCGCCTTCAGTTTTATCTGCTGATACTGTAGTTTCAGCATTCTGATCTTCTGAAGTCTTTTGTCCTGATTCAGAAGTCTTATTTTCTGAAGCTATATTATCTGTAGATGTAGCTGATGTATCTTCTACTTCACTTTCAAGCTTTAGCCATCCTGTTTTCATAGCTCCATCACTGTTTAAATAATACCATTTTCCACCTGTATACTGCCATCCTGTAAGCATTACTCCTTTAGAATCAAGAAGATACCATTTTCCATCATCCTGTAACCATCCAGTTGCTCTGTATCCATCTTCCTTTAAGTAACAGTAAACACCTTGTTCCTTATCATAAAGCCATTGACTCTTAAGAACTTTTCCTGATTCGTCTTTATACTGCCATCCATTATCAGTCTTAAACCATCCAATTCCGTTAGTGTTAGCTGATTCATTTTCAGACTCTTCTTTAGATTCAGTATTCTCATTACTACTTTCAACTTCTTCAGCTTTTTCAGATTCTTCCCTGTTTACAGTTAAAGTATATGTTCTCTTTTTATCATTGACTTCATCTTCTACAACTACTTTTATAGTATTTTTTCCTTCAGCAAGAGATATTTCTTTTTCATAGTCATCTCCCGAAGTCAGTTCCTTTCCATTTATGGTAACAAGATATTCTTCATCTTCCGGTTCTGCTGTAATTTTTATACTGTCAACATCATTATCAACGTCTAATTTATATGAAGTTTCATCCTGTGAAAAGTCTATATCACCTTCATTAGTTTCTAGATTGCTTAAGAAAACATCATCTTGTTCTGCTGCTGATGAACTTCCTCTTGTTATATTTAAAGTATATGTTCTCTGATTATCCTTACTATCAGTAACCTTTACTTTGATTTCATTCTTTCCATTTTTTAATGAAACAGTCTTCTTATAGTCATCACTGTCATCAACTAAACTTCCGTCAATTCTTACTCTGTCACTTGAATCTTCAGGCTTTGCTGTTATTTTTATAGAATCTACTGAAGAAGAAACTTTAACATCATAAGATGTTCTCTGCTTTGTAAAAGTTATGTCTCCTTTGTTAAGTTCAAGCTTGGATAAATATATAGGATCCTGGCTGTCATCATCATATGAAGATCCTGTTGTTTTCTTAACATTTATTACATATTCTTCTTCACATTGTGTAACATCTTTCTGTTTATCTTTGGCATTTCTAAAATCTGATAATGATTCGTATGTTCTTACATATACAGCTGTGTTACCTTTTCCTAAAGGGAGCTTGTCTCCAACTTTATATGCTTCTGCATCAGTATCATCAGATAAGAAAATTCTTATTATTCTATCGCTTCCCTTTACCTCTGCATCAATCTTTATTCCATCGCTGTCATCAGTAAGTTTTACATAATATTCTTTATCTTCACTTAGCTTAACTTCATCTCCATTATATCCATCTTTAAGATCTAAGGTATCTCCATTAGTTGATTTTACTTTCAGTGAAGATAATTCTCCTGAACTTGGTTTATATGAAGCAGCATAAGCTGATTTTATTGTTAATCCTGTGTTGTTTCTACTTAAAACTGATGAAAATGTCGAGAATGCACTAATAGTTAATGCAAGTGCAATAATTCTTTTTATTCTTTTATTCATAATCTTCCCCCTTTTTCCATTATACTATTGATTTTACCATGTTTTCATTGTTTATACAACGAATCTTCAATCCATATATTCCCATAATATTCTTAAATTTTTATTAAATTTTTCTTATGAATACCTATTAGATTTATGGACATAATAACCTTAAAATAAAATGTATCTAATCTTAAAATATATAATAGGAGATGTTTGCTATGAGTAATAATTCTAAACCTTATCCTCCAAAAATAAGAACTGCTTATCATCCAACTAAAGAAGACTGCCAAACTTCTACAAAAGTTGGTAAAACAACAAATATCCCCAATCCAGCTACTGACCCTATTGTTGTAAACAATATTGCAAGCCAGGAATTTGATTATACTCAGGATATGATGGATGCCAACGATGTTTATCCTGGAAAATCAGAGGATAGCAAAAAATATTAACTCTCGCTTTCTAACAGTCTAATAATTTAATAACTTATTATTAATAACTATTTTTTTAATGAATATTTTTTCTGCATAAGGATAAAATAATAGTGTACCCCATAATACTCGGGCGCTAAAATTTTATAATTTATGCCCACTCTAAAAAGTTTCCTACAATAATTTTGCAGGAAACTTTTATTATATTATCTATTATATTTTGAGTTAATTTATCTAATTATCTTTTTTCTTCCACCAGTCTGGCTCTTCATTTGTTTTTGCTACCATATCATAGTTAATGGAACCATCTGTATTATAAAATTGTTTAAAAATTGAATCAACTACATGCTCAGTACTTTCTTCATGACCACATACAAATCTCCACATCATATAATCAAATGTAACTACATCTGCTAATTCTGAAAATGGAATATCATATTTATAACTCAATCTGTTATACACATCTGCCATCCATGATGTCCTTCTCCACCAATCATCAGCAACCAAATCAGTCTTAGGATAATCTTTTCCCTTAAATAGCTTTAATAGAACCATATCCCCCCATTCTGCTATTTCATGTGGTCTTCCTTTTTCAATATTTCTACGCCATTCAGATTTCATATAACTAATTATGGCCCATTTAAAATCAATAGACGGAATCATATCCTGTGTATGCGTAAAAACCATTTCCGTCTGATCAACTACATCAGTATAATAAACTGGATCAAAAATTACCCTTTTATTATTATTAATATCATCCATAGCTATCCCTCCTTATATGAAATCTACTATAGTACTTCCATTACGCAAATATCTGCTTCTTAAAAGAAGATCATTAAACATATTTCTTGCCTGCTTATCATTATTTTTATACTTTTGATAATAATTTGAGTTCTCTACTATTTCATATTCAATAAATCTCAAATTATCAAAAGCTTTTTTACTTTTTAAAACAACCTGTCTGCCAAGTTTTCCTAAGTGTAATGCTTCATCCAATACTTCATATTTTAATGTACCTCTTAAAAATTCAGCAGCAATTCTGAAATAGCTATCATCAGCTCTATATCCTGTTACTACATCATATTCATCTAAGTTAAAATTAAAATGTTTATTTATAAACTTTTCTCTGATTTCTTCATCTACACTAGTTAAATTCTCTGGAATCCTATATGATAATAGTATTGCCAGCCATTCTAATGTTCTATCATCATCCAAATGAAGAATTTTTAATTCTTTCGTATTTAACTCATATATATTATTGTATCCACTAGTATCTTTATTTACTGCCCAGAGCCTTCCTGCATCCTTATCTTCAGTACAATAAAAACCAGAACCATAATCACATAATGGATTTCCTTTACCATATATAGGTTTATCTATTATATCTATACTTCCATGATAAAGTATTAACTTATCATCACTCATAAAATTACCACTTCCTATCTATTAAATATTATTTTCATTTTCTATGTTAATATATAACGTTTAATAATAAGTTCATATCAAAACTTTTGTAACCATAAAATATAGTAGATAAAGCTACCTTAGACCTATAATTCCTTTTTAATATAATATATTTAATTTTCAACATTACAATCTATCATATTAACTTAGATTATTTACCTAAATTATATATTATAAACCTGCAAAAATCATCAGAAACTAATCCTATAAAAATATACCTAATGCACAAATGGTAATATATGCAAAATAGATCTAATAACATTTTTATAAAAACGTGTTGGTATTAGTATGAAATAAAAAAATAATGAACAATAATATATAATTCATCTTACAAATTATATTATATTGCTCATTATATATGTTCAAATTAAAAATCTTCATCAAAATTTGAAATAAACAAAGTCTGAAATCTTAACCTCAATGTATAAACTTAAATACAGCTTATATAACAACTAATTAAAATCAGCCATGCTCCAGTTTTCTTCAGTAGAATAAACTGCTATTCCACCATTTTTGCTTTGGCTTGTTTCATATAACATTACTCCACTGTTTAATAAATTATTGTATGCAGTATTGTGCTCTATGCTGTCAGCTGCTCTGCTTATAATACCTACAGGAGCATTTACATAGCTTAAGAAATCTCCTGTTGAAGATGTATTATGGCCATGATGTGGAACTTTTAATAAATCAACTTCTCTTCCATTAAGAAGATCATTAACCCAGAAATCCTTCTCTGAATTCCATTCCATATCTGCTGTGAATAAACATTGGAAATCACCATAATTTAAATATACTATGGCTGAATTTTCATTGATTCCCCAGTATTCTTCTAAGTGCTTCTGTGAACCAATTCCTCCAAAATCCTTTCCTGATTGTACAAACTGTAAAATATTTTCTGAATCAATATATTGCCCAGGAGTTGGATTGATAAACTTTAAACCATTTGATTTTACAGCTTTAGCAGCATCTTTATATACCTGATAGTCATACTTAAGCATATCAATGTCTGCCTGAGTAACAGTATCACTTACTTTTAATCCTGAATACCAGTTTTCCATTACTGCGTTTTTAGGCATATAAATCTTGCCTACTTTAAAATTATCAAGTATTGCTTCAAGACCTCCAATATGGTCTGAATGTGCATGAGTTACTATGATGTAATCAATAAACTTCTTGCCATTTTTCTTTCTTAAATTTTGTTCATTTAAAAATTTAACCAAATCATCTCTTGTTGTTACATCACCAGTATCTATCAATGCTGTTTCTCCATTTGGAAGCTGTATAAATGCACAGTCAGCATTTCCAACACTTAAATATCTTACATATAAGTGTTTTTCCATCTTTTCACTGTCAACGTAACGTCCATTTTGGTCAAATTCTTCTAATACTCCATCAATGATTATTTTTCCTTTTGCAATAGAACCATCTGCTTTTGCATAATACTTGTTGCTCTTTGTCTTTATCCATTGATTAGTAACCATTATCCCCTCTTTGTTTGAATAATAGTCTTTTCCATTATATGTATAGAATCCAGTTTGAAGTCTCCCATCATTTGCAAAGAAATACCAATTGTTATCTATATATTTTTTACCTAGAACCATACTTCCAGCATCGTTCATATAATATTTATAACCATCTTTAGTTACCCAGCCTGTCTGCATTATTCCATCTTCATCAAGACAGTACCAGTTATAATTAATTAACTTCCATCCTGTCTGCTTTATACCAGCTTCATTAAAATAGTACCAATTTCCACCTATTTTGTTCCATCCAGTTACTGCTGCCGAATTTTTATCTAAATAATATTCATTGTCATTATCTGCATCAGGGTTTTCTTCTTTTTCTTTAAACCATCCATGCTTTTCAACAATTCCGTCTTCAGTAACATAATGAAGATATCCACTTATATATTCCCAATGTGGAACTACTTTTTCAGGTACTACTTCATTTTCTGGTGCTTGATTTTCATTTTCATCATTAACTCCAGCTGAAGTCTTGTCCTTATCAGAATCCACTACTTTTTCAGATTCTGTTGTATCTTTTTTAGATGTCTTTTTATCTGAAGTGCTTGTACTATTTTTTTTATCACTATTAGTCTTATTTTCTTTGTTGTTTTCTATATTCTGTTCTGTCTGACTTGAAGCATCATCCCTTGTCTTATTAGAAACAGCATAAGCTCCTGTCCCTAATATTGTAAAACTGAAAGCTAAAGTCATAGAAATTGTCATAAGTAACTTTTTAACGTTATGCATAAAAATGTCCTCCTTGTACCACAAATTCCATTATAACCTAACTTTACTAATGTTTCAAACTGTTTAACACAAATAATGGTTATTTATAATCGTTCAATCATTTTCTATAATTTATTATACCCATCAAACATTACATTAATTTAAATTCTTCTCTAATCATTTTCTAATAGGATTCCATGCCTATTAGTTCTTATACTTAAATTTATAAATTTATTGTAAAAACCTTTTTATAAATAAATATTGTTATAATTTAAAATAATATAAACTCCTATACGATTAACGCAATAACAAAAAATAAATAAAGAAATCATCCAATACTTTCAATATTGAATGATTTCTTTTTTAATAAATATAAACCTCAACAGCCAAACTGCCAGAATTTCTAGGTATTATATTATCTTTACATACCTCTCCATTTATAAGCATCTTTGATATGCAGTCATCACAATGCTTTTGACTTTCCTGTTGAGATTCTTCATATTTATCCTCATCTCCGTTAATAATTCTTTTAACCAATATCCTATAGTTTTCAGTTTTATTTTTTATTTTTATTTCGTACTCATTCCAATCTTTTGGGATACATGGTTTTATTTCATATCCCTTATCCTGAATTCTTCTTAGACCTAAGATATTTTCTATTCCTACTCTGTACATCCAGCCTGAAGCTCCGGTATACCAGCTCCATCCGCCTCTGCCTCCATGAGGCTCCTTTATATATACATCTGCACTCATGACATAAGGCTCTGTCTTGTATATGCTGCATTCAAGTTCACTCTTGGTGTGATTTATTGGATTTATCATATTGTAATATTCTACAGCCTTATCACCAAAACCAAGCTTTGTAAGTGCAAGTATAACCCATACTGCTGCATGAGTGTACTGGCCTCCATTTTCACGTACCCCTGGCACATAACCCTTTATATATCCTGGTTCAAGATACGAGTCATTGAAAGGTGGTGCCAGTAACAAAATCATTCCTTTATCTTTTTTTACAAGGTTTCGTTCTACTGCCTCCATTGCTTCTAATGCCCTGTCAGAATGCCTTTGTTTTATTTTGAGTTGATGTGAGTCATTCAATATGGATGCTCCAGAAATTACTGCCCAGCTCTGTGCAAGGGAATCTATCTGACATTCTGGATTCTCTCTGCTTCCAAGAGGAGTTCCATCATCAAAATAAGCTCTCCTGTACCAGCCTCCATCCCAGGCATTCTTTTCAATATTATCTTTTATGAACTTTTTCTGCTGTCTATAATATAGTGCACTTTCTGAATCATCTTCATGTTCTGCAATGCCTTCAAATCTATTCAATATATCATAAAGGAACCAGCCAAGCCAAACACTTTCACCTCTGCCTTTGTTTCCAACAGTACTCATACCATCGTTCCAATCACCGCTTCCCATAAGAGGTATGTTGTGTTCTCCAAACTTTAATGCCTTATTTATTGCTCTCTGGCAATGCTCGTATATAGTACCCTGCTCACTAGATGAATTTACTATTGTATAACGTTCATCTTCTCCATCCTTCAAAGGTTCATCCTTAAGATATGGTGCTTTTATTTTTAGAATATCATAATCTCCTGTTGTGTTTATATATTCAGCTGTAACATAAGGCATCCATAAAAGATCATCACTGAATCTTGTTCTTATTCCGCTGTTTACAACTGGATGCCACCAGTGTTGAACATCACCTTCCATATATTGACGCGATGCACTTCTTATAATCTGCAACTTTGGTATTTCCGGATCAACAACTCCAAGTGCCATTGAATCCTGAAGCTGATCCCTGAATCCATATGCTCCTCCACTCTGATAAAATGCACTTCTGCTCAGATATCTGCAGCTTAATGTCTGATATAAAAGCCATCCATTAAGCATATAATCCATAGACTTATCAGGTGTTGAAACCTGTATATTTCCGAGGAAATCATGCCAGTATTCCTTTACATGTTCAAGTGCAGCATGAGCATTTTTAATATCTTTGTACTTATTGATTACACCAATGATATTTTCCTCTGTATCCTGACCAAATACTATTACAATTTCCTTTTCTTCATATGGATTAAGTTTAACTTTACTGCATGCACTCAAGCATGGATCATATATACTTCCAGTCCTATTGCTCAAATTTTTGAATTTTAATGCTTTTGGTGAAGATGCTTCTCCTCCAAAACCAATAAATTCTTTTGTATCTCCAGATGCAGTAAGATTATATCCTCCCAGTATTGTCAAGTATGCATGTAGATTTCCAAAGTATTCGCTGTAAGGATTATTCCCTCCAATATATTCAATGTCATCATATACATTGCTATTATCTACATCTGTAATATTATTATCTCTCATATTTGAATAGCCATTATTTTCTGATATGCCATCTTCATTGCTGACATTTGTATTATTATAATGTTTAGAAGTACTGCTTTGTTTTTTTACAATGTAAGTAGTTATGTATCTTTCGCTATCATATCCATAAACACCTAATACTAACTTTGCATAATAAAATAGTGAAACTTCACGTTCCTCATTTAATAGGTTTTTCAATTTGACAATTTGAAGTTTTACTTTTTCATCTTTTGGTGCAAAAACTTGAACACTTCCTTTTATATTGCATGCAGTATGCATAAATTTTGAATATCCAAAACCATGCTTGATTATATATTCATTTTTATCACGTACAGGCTTAGGGCTTATTGAAAAATATCTTCCATCATTATCATCTCTTATATAGAGAGCCTCACCAATGGGATCCCTTATATAATCATTGCTCCATGGTGTAATCTTGTTTTCTCTTGAATTGCCACACCATGTGTATGATGATCCGCTTTCTGAAATATGAAATCCAAAATCACTGTTTGATATTACGTTTATCCAAGGTGCAGGAGTATCCTTGTAATTAGAAAGCTTTATAACATAAGTGTTATCACTCCTATCAAATCCTCCATACCCATTGAAGAAATCTAATTTATCATAAGATAAACCATCTCCAAGAGTATTATCAGGATTATATCCTTGAGATTTCTCAAGGTCTTTATCTGGCTTATCAATTCCTCTGATAAGGTCACTATCCTTTATATAATCTACATCGTTATCATATTCATCATAATTAATCTTAAATTTACCACCAGACTTATAATTCTCAGATCTATTTTGGCTAGATTCATCATATTTATCAGATGTACTGATGTCTTCATTATTGCTGTGATCATTATTAGGAATAACAGCCTTCTTACCTTCATCTGTATCATTTATCTTAAACGCACGTTCTTTATACTCTTCAATACCTTTAGAATGAATATTATTTTGTGTTTCAAAAGCTTCTGCTTTACAATTTTCATCCTTTATATGATTTTCTATATCAGCTCCATACTTTGCTCTCTGGAGTTCACTGATATTGACATTCTGAGCTTCTGCAAGTACATTGCTTCTAGAATACGTATTTCTTTCTTGGTATACATTACCACGATTTCTGACCTTATCAGAATAATGTGCTTTTTTATCAAGCTCAGCACATTTTCTAAATTGTTCTGAGAGACTTCCATTTTTGGAATCCACATAAATCCTGCTTATTCCTATTAAAAAGTCCTTTATTTCTTCGCCCATTGTAGATTTATTATGAATGTATATTCCTCCTGGCTTATTAAGACTATTTCCTGCATTTACACTATTTACTGCTTGTAATATGCTTTTTTGAAGTGGTTCATCATATGAAACTTCTTCATTATTAAATATTACAAAATCCACTTTAACTCCCTTTAGTTTCAAATAAGAATAAAACTTTATCATAGTTATCACAAGGCTTATATCCTCATCATCTTCAATTGTAAGAAAAACTATTGGAATATCCCCTGAAATTCCATATGCCCAGAGATCTTTCTGATGCTTTTTTATATTCTTTATATACTCTTCCCTGTCTTTTCTTCCACTTTGAATATAAAAAATATAACTGCTTAAGTTTTGAAACAAATCTGCCTGTGAGCTTCTTATTTCAAGATTTTTAAGTTCAAGCTGAACAGCTGTACTGTATCTTTCAAATATCTTTTCAACTTTTAATGCATCACTATATTTTCTTCCTATTTCAATTGCTTCATCTTTAGAATCACATGTCCCTGTTATAAAATATATTTCACGCTTTTCGTTGCCTTCAACACGCACCCTCACTCTCATGCTCAATATTGGATCAAGAACTGTTCCAACTGTATTGTCAAGAGCTTTATCGTTATCCATTGATGCTGGATTTCTAAGGTCTCTGTTTCTTCCTATGAAATTTATCCTTGAAGTTTCGTATGTTATTTCTCCTTCACTATCACCATTTACAATTATCTTCTGAAAAATATATGGAACTTTTGCACCTTTCACACGGCCACGTCTGCTTCCAAGGAGCATATTTTCCTTTTCATCATATTCTGTCTGTATGAATAAATTTGAGAATGCGGGGTGTACAGAATCTGCACTAAAAGTTGTTAATGTAACCTCACAATAACTTGTTACTTCAATGCTCCTTCCTTTATCTCCAATATTCTTTAAAGTTATCTTTCTAACCTCAAAATCTTCATCTGTAGAAAGACATACTTCAGTAGTACTTTCAATATTTCCATCACGCCTTAAGAATCTGGCCTTATCAAGAGTAAAACAAGCTTCATAGTTTTGACCATATGACTTGCATGGTTCAAAAGCTGAACTCCAATAATCATTTGAGTTTAAATTCTTTATGTAAAAGAACAGACCACTGTCATCACTTGTACTGCTGCCTTTCCATCTGTAAAGCATCATATCATTTTTCTTGGAGTATCCACCTCCACATATGTTTATCATTGATGAATAATCCCCATTTGATAATAATAAAACCTGCTGCTCTTGGAATCCATCCTCCTCATCAGCTTTAAATACTCTTGGTGTGAGAATTTCTCCCTGTATATATCTTTTCTTTACTGAGTAATCTTCATTTCTTTCAAATGTAACATGATAAGGTATTTTTTCTTTTAATAGAAGTTCTGACGCCTTAACTTGTGGTATATTATGGAATCTATTTATTAGAATATTGTCTTTTAAAACATTATCAAGTGCCATAATTGACATTCCTAAATGATGAACCATATATGTGAATATTTTATTGGGTTTTACACCATCATTGTAAATTTCTTCATATTCCTGTGGATAACTTTCTAGTGTAAAAACTTTTTTATCCTTTTTATCTTTTTGTGGATTATCGTGTTTTTTCTTATCCTTTATAACCGTTGATATATCTATATTTCTTCTTTTCTCTCCAAAGTTATTAACATTATCCACATTATCAACAATATATTTTTCGCCATTATTCTTATCTTTAGCAACAACATTATCCACTACATATCCACACTTATCCACACTAATCACAGAGTTATCCACATTTTCACTGCAATTATCCCCATCATATGATGTAATAAATTTATCTTCACGTGCTTTTGTGTAATCAATTGCTTCAATAAATCCATATCGACCTAAAGTACCGCCCCCCTGAATTCTTCTTAGATTTTCGATTCCCTTTTTAATACAGAATGGAAGACATATTATTGTGGAATATGGTGAAACCACAACTTCATCCTCAAGTCCTCTCTTCAATCCAAGTCCAGGCACTCCAAATGCCTTATATTGGTAATTATCTCCATTATCAAATTCATAAAAAGCCGACTCAGATATCCCCCATGGTATTTTCTTTTGTCTTGCAAAAGACATCTGAGCTTTTATTACACTTTTATAGGTCTGATCAAGGAGTGTCTTAGGATAATTTCGCATTATTAGTGATGGCATAAAGTATTCAAACATTGTTCCACTCCATGAAACCAGAGAATGAGTATGAAATGCATTGGTCATAGCTCTGCTTAAGTTAAACCAATGGCTTTTAGGCACATCATTTTTAGAAACTGCTGTAAATGATGCAATCCTGCATTCTGACGCAAAAAGGTCATAATATGAATTTCCAAGTGAATCTTCCTCTACGTTATATCCAATTGAAAATAGCCCCTTATCTTTGTCATACAAGAATCCAAAGTTCATTTCATTGCTTATTTCATTTATTTCACTTATTATCTCATCTATTTTTTCTAGATAATCTTCAAAATGCTTAATCTTAGCACTAAGACTACATTTAAAATTATCACCAAATTCAGCTCTGCTGTTTCTGCATCTTCTAATAATTTCGCAAATGTTAGGTATTCCCTCAAGAAGCTCTCTGCTGTATAGTACTTCAATATCATCAAAGATTTCATGATAAGATTTTATTTTTCTAGTAACTTCACAAAAGAGCTTATTAAGCCAATATTCAACTTCACTATCGTATTTTCCATCAATGGAATCCAGTTTAATCAGTATTTCCTCAAGTGTACTCAAATACTCTCCAGGTTTTACACTTTCTGAAAAACGTATTTTTATTTTAGGATTTTCCTCTTCAATTATTCTATAAATATCATTAATAGATGTAATTTCTTCAACCCTTATAACAGGAGCAGATTTCAGTTCCTCCATAACCTCTTTGACTATCCAAAGATTTGCAAGTAGATTTCCATTATCTACTGTTGATACATATCTTGGGTGAAGTGGCTCTTTGTTTTTTGTATCATACCAGTTTAAATAGTGACCATGAACCTTTTCCAAAGTTCTCATGCTTTTAAGTATACATTGAGTTTTATCTATCAACTCCTCTAAAGTTATATATCCAAAATCATAAGCTGTGACGTTTGCTATAAGCCCCATTCCTATGTTGGTTGGTGACGTTCTATGAGCTACTCCTTTAAATGGTTTCTCCTGATAATTATCTGGTGCTAGATAATTATTTTCTTCATTTACAAAATCCTCATAGTAAGCATATATACGCCTTGATAAACTTCTTAAGTATGCCTTATCACATTCATCAAGTTTTTCTTGTTCTATTTTTATATCTCTGCTTATGTAAAATGCTGTATACGGGCTGCATAACCACAAAATACCTGGAATCAATGCATAAAGACTTACTGCAAATGGATCATTGAATGAAACTAAAATAACCGCAATTCCAATTAAAGGTGCCATCCACATTCTCTTTAGATATGAATTAAAATCATTTTTAACACATGAATCTGAAATATGTGATGATTTCCATTCAAGGAGATTGTGTTTAGTAATAAGAATTCTAAACAACGTAATACCTATTGCTTTAATCATCAAGAAAGATTCATAAGGTATAAAGCTTACAATTAAAATTATCTGCTTAAATGTCTTAAATGCTCCCATGAGTCTGTTCTTGGGAGTTACAACAAAATCTGTCACAGTAAATACAAGAGGCATAATGAGCACTAAGAAGCATAGCATTGCAATCTGACTGTTTCCTGCTAAATCTGTAAGTGATAATATGAGAAGTAAAAGAAGATTAGGTGCAAGAAGGCTTCTTCTCAAGTTATCGAATATTTTCCACTTATTGAGGAAGCTTATTTTTCTTGATAAGAGCCATCCAATAAGCTGCCAGTCTCCCCGTACCCATCTATATAGTCTCCTGCAGCTACTCTCATAAGATGATGGATATCCATCCACAAGCTCAACATCTGTAACCAGAGCACACCTTGTTAATGCTCCTTCAAGAAGGTCATGACTTAGTACTCTGTTATCCTTGATATATTTCTTTGTGATATCATAAAATCCATCTATGTTTATAATTCCTTTGCCTACAAATGAACCTTCACCAAAAAGATCCTCATATGTATCAGAATAAGCTGTTGAATATCCGTCAACTCCGCTGTCACCGCCAAAAATCTGAGCAAACCTGCTTGCATTCTTTGCTTCCATACTTATGCTTACCTTTGGCTGCATAATATTGTAGCCTCTTATTACAGTGTTTTTCTCATCTACATAAGGCACATTAAGTATATGGCTCATAGCACCTACAAGCTTATATACAGTTTCCCTAGGCATAAAAGTATCTTCATCAAGTGTGATTATGTACTTTGCATCTTTAATATCATCTATTGGAGAGCTTATCACATCAAAAGTATTATCAGAATATCCCCTTAAAAGAGACATGAATTCTAAAAGCTTTCCACGCTTTCTCTCCCTCCCCATATAAACTCCCATTTTTTCATTATAAGTTCGTTTCCTGCTTAAATAGTAAAACTTATTATTCTTATACTTTTTATTTAATTCTTCAGCACATTTAATACCACATTCTATTATTTTTTTATCATTATCATTGTATTCATCTTCATAGTCTTCAAAATCACTCAATAAAGCAAAATAAACATTTTTATCATCATTTCCACAATGATATACTTCAAGCTTTTTCATTAACTCTTTAACCTTATCAGCGCTGTTAACAATTGCAGGTATTACTACAACAGTTTTATATTTTTCAGGAATTCCGCATTTAAAGTCAATCTTAGGGACTTTCCTTACCTTTACAGTTCTGCTGACTATATAGTTAATAATTCCAAGTACAATTTCATTAATAGGAATAATTAAAAGTAAAAATGCACATATAAATTGATTTAAAGTATATCTAACACCTGTAAAACTGCCTATTATCAAAAACAATAAACTTAAAAATACAGTGAACACAATATTAATACCTATATATGTCCCTTGTGAAATAACTTCAGTCACATCATGATAATAACCATTAAGAAAACGGCTTCCATGCTCAATAATATAATATCCCACGTGCCATTTATACTCTTCTTCCTTACTATGTTTGCTCTCCTGTGCAAGAGATAACACGTTCATAGCAACTCTTACTTCACTTGAATTTATCACTTTTGCTATTTCCTCAAGCTTATGCCTATAGTAATCCTTAGAATCAAAATCCATGCTTTTGTATACTTCTGCAGGATCATTTTCAAGTATTGATTCAACAACTGAAGTTTCTTCAAAAAATCTCCTCCAATTTATTCCTTCAATACTCCTTATAGCAGTTATATACTCACCTATATTACGTTCGAGAGCTTCCTCCTTTAAATTTGCTTTTATAGAAAAATTATTATAATCCATATCTATATTCCAGTTTAACTTTGAATAATTGCTAATTTCGCTATCTTCAATTGAGTTTTCGCGCATAACCCTTGCAAATTCTCTTAAAAACAACGGTGATAATTTCGTACTATCATTAGTAAAATAATCATCATTAAAATCAAACTTCTCTGAAAGCTTTTCTTTATCTATGCAGTCTATGACCTTTTCAGCATACTGCTTCCCCCTAAGAATATCCTTCTGAACTTTTACAAGTTCATTAGTATAATGTGATAAATTAAGTATCACTGCAGTCCTAAGCATAAGTGGAAATGCCCATAACTCCCCCATTGTAAAACAATAATCTATCCTCTTTTTATTTTCCTCAATTTCTTCATAATGTCTTATATAGTGGATAAGGCTATTAATTTCAATGTTTCTTTTTTCATTAATATACTTTTTAGCTAAAATGAAAATACGTGGTACATTATTGTTATCATCAACATTATTATCTAAACTATCTTCCTTTGAAGAAACATTACTTGAACTAATATTATTAATTGAATTATTATTATCTTTATCTAAGCTTGAATCCGTGTTTTTATTTATATTGAAATCTATAATACTGCTTTTATCCCAATCATTAGTCCTATTTTTGCTTGAATTTAAATCATCATGATTAATTTCTATATACTTTAAATAATCTTTTCCGTAAGGAAGGCTTTTAAAGTAATCCAAAGGCATACATTTCTTTACGCACTTATATTCCTTTTCAATAAGATATATATTATCAAGAAGCCACTCTGCAGCTCCTATAACCTTAATTTTATTCTTATTTAAAGTTTTGAAATATTTGAAATTATCATGAATGCAGGAAAACCCATCAGCTAATTCCCTTAGAACATTTTTTCTGAGTTCATAATAATTATTCTTACCCAAGTAAAAACACTTCCCTTCATTACCTTCATGGTTAATGCTAAAACTCATTCTATAAACATTTACAATATATTCCACCTAATGAGTATTAGTTAATACTGAAGTTATTTTTACCAAAAATACAAAAATAATTCTCTCTAAATTTTAAAAGTTAAATAATACCTTAATCCCATCTTTATTATTGTTATTAGTTATATGGACTTACCCCTGGTTTCTAAACAAATAGAATAATTATTTATAAATCAGAATCAGGTATAAGTGCCTGAAGTTCTTCACTCCACTCCTGATTTTTCAAATCACAGATTCCAAAATTAGAACAGAACTCCCAGTATCCCCATGAAAAATTGTAATTATCAGCTTCATTCCTAACTGCTTCTGTCCATTCTTTCCTAAATGGCTCCTTTACTTTTTTATTTGCACCAAATTCACCTAAAAATACAGGAATATTATTCTCTTTTGAATATTTTTTTGCTATATCAAATTTATTTTTTAATCTGATCAGTTCTTCTTCTGTGCCAGTCCATTCTATATTTTTCAATTTTCCATAACCTTCATGATATGTATCTCCCTGAAATGTGAAATTATTTGGCTCATAGTAATGAAATGTCAATATTAAATTTCTATCTTTTGGAATAACAAGGTCATATAATCGTTCAACAGAGTTATAACTGTCTGGACCTACTATTATTTTTCTTCTCTTGTCATTTGCCCTTATTGCTTTAATACCATCTTTCAAATATTCATTCCAAAGATTTCCCCTTAAATTATCTTTTGGTTCATTAAGCAGTTCAAAAACAAGTTTATCTGAATAATTTTCATACCTCCTGCTAAGCTGATCCCATATACTTATAAACATTGCTTTATATTCTTCAGGTGTTTCCATAATTTCTTCAAAATGATGCAGATCCAATATTAAAGTCAAGTTGTCATTTACTGCATAATTTATGTACTTATCTATTTTCTTCATAAACTGCTCATCAAGAGTATATGTATTTTTATTTACATAATCAGAAAATCTGACTGGAAGCCGGACACTGTCAAAACCTGCATCCTTTATAATATCAAAATATTCCTCTTTCATTGTCACATCCCATGAAATACCTTTAGGAGCCTCAAGTGCACTGCCTATATTCATGCATCTATGAAAAGATGTATTTCTATTAGCATCAATTTTTTTTTTCAAGAGCTCTGTAGGAAATTACTCCAACTGCAATAAGAATAAAAACAACTAAAAAATTTATTACAAATTTCCCCTTCTTCATATCACTTCATCCCTTCATAACTCATAATGTGCTTTGAGATTTGCTCATATTACTTCCTTCTTTTATCATAAATAGTACGGTTGCAGATTGCTTTTTTTCTACATAATTAAACATTTATCCAAAACAGCACAAAAGTTGAGATATCTGTTACCCTTGAGAGAACTATTAATGTGCTGTTAAATTAATACACTTTAATCATTATTCATATTTTCCTTTATTTCCAAATGAATTATTCATATTTCTCACATATTTGAAATAAAAAAATTCCTGGCAGTATCAAGCTGTCAGGAACACATTTTATTATTTATTAAGTTAGTATTTGATTTATTTAATCCAATTTAAATTTAATTAGCAGTAAATTCAATTAATTCTAGCCATCCATCTATATTCTGCTCTTTATTTGAAAATAATAAATTTTTTCCACCATCCATTGGATTAATTATTTTCATAGAAATTACGTACTTTCTTCCCTTTTCTAAATTTACATTATTGATTTTATTGGTAAAAATATAATCCTTATTAAGTTCCTTTACTGATGTTATATCCCATGGAGCTGATTCTCGTAATATCTCCATTCCAGAATCATCAGCTATTTTAAGTTCTATATTCCATGAATAATAAAATGGAGCATTCCCAATGTTCTTAAGATTTACAGAAATCTCTAAACTATCACCTGAACCTGAATTATTCCAATCATCATTTTTATTTACCTCACTACTAGATCTATTATTTAAATCACTTATACTATTACTTACAGAATTCTTCCCATTAGAATCTTCATGGTTATCTCTGCTTTTAGATTGTTTAATTAATGCTTCAGTAACTGTAAATTCATATCCAAGATTTTTAGCCGCTGATATTGCATTTATCTTTTCTTCTTCAGTATAATTTACTATTTCATTATTGAGGCACCATGATGAATGCAGAAGTGATACTGCTTCTTTCCACGACATAATATCATCATCATTAAATTCATTTTTCACAAATAATCTAGGTTCTTCAAAATAATACTCCTGAATTTCTGGAGCAAGTTCTGAACCTATAGCTTCATACATCCATTTGTCACCAAGTCCATTTTTCATAAGCCTTTCTGAATAATATTCCGTATCTTTTATGAACATATCATCATGATAACCTATGCTTAAATCTTTTACACATATTTCAGGCTCTCCAATCATTATCTTTGTCTTGTTAAAATTGTTATCAAATGCTGTACTTATTATTTTATATGTATCTGCCGAAGGATACCATTCTGAATAAGGGTATGTATGCCATTCTCCCCAGAACCCAAGAAGTCCACATTCTATAAATCCTATTCTAGGATCACCATCATACTTTTGTCCGAAAGCAGTTATAAAGTTAATAAGAGCTTTTTGGAGATTTATATCATTATAATCTGGACATAATCCCTTATCTCCATCTAAATCATACTCATAAACTGTAAGACCATTATCAAGTAAAAACTGTGGGATTCCCGTATTTTGTCCTGGATAATCTATGTAAAAACGTATTATCGCCTGATTGCCATTATTTTTTGCATTATTTAAGGCTGTTTCAATACTACTCCAATCAAATTGAGTGTAGGACTTTTGAACAATATTCAAAGGAAAGGAGTAATATTCCATACTATGAGGAAATTCAACTTTCTGCCCTCCCCATGGAACAAATCCACTTAACGGATTATCTGCACGTGTTTGTAAATACTCTAAAGAATTCCTATACACTATTCCCCTTGCATTAGCTTTGTAGCAGGCAAATCCTGCAGTCATTAATGAAATGGAAATTATGCCTAATATCACTTTTGTATTACTTAATAATCTTTCAGGACTGCATAATAACTTGTTCTTTTTATCTTGTCTTTTTAAAATATATTGTAAAATTTTCTTATTCTCCAATAAAATTCAATCCTTTTATCTAATCTTTTTAGGCTAAGCCCATTACTTTTGTTTAATACTGTAATATTAATTTTCACCTATTGCTAATTTATTTTTTCTTTCACTTTCCCATCTTAAAGCATCTCTTATTCCATCTTCAACAGATAATTCAGCTTTCCATTTAATAAGCCTTAATGCTTTGTCCACTTTTGCACATGCTCCAGCAATATCACCTTCTCTTGCCTCGGCTTCTTCTTTTCGTATATGTCTTCCAAGGACATTTTCAACCTGGCTTACAAGTTCCCTTACAGTCACACCATCTCCACGTCCTATGTTTATAGGGATAAACCCATAATCCATGCCCTCCATCTCAAAAGCATAATCCATATTTTCTATGGCCTTTACATGTCCATTTGCTAAATCCCACACATGTATATAATCTCTAAGTCCAGAACCATCACGTGTATTCCAATTAGTTCCTGTTATATAAAATACTGAATTATCATCCTTTGCAGCTTCTATTATCTTACCAAGAACATTTTCTGGCTTTTCAAGATAGCTTCCTGTTCTCAGCATTGGATCTGCGCCAATAGGATTAAAATATCTCAAAGCTATTCCTTTTATCTTATAGGCATTGCAATAATCTTTCATGATCATTTCAACTATCTGTTTTGTCCTTGCATATGGACTCTTTCCATCTATATTGGTATTTTCATCAACTTCTAAAAGATTGCTTTCACCATATATTGAAGCCGATGAACTGAATATTATTTTTCTGCATCCTAATTCACTTATTTTTTTAAAGAAATTTATTGTCTTTTGAACATTTTCTCTATAATATTCATATGGATGCTCCACAGATTCAGATACAACTATAAGAGCTGCACAATGTATTACACATTCTATATCATCATGCTCTTTGAATATTTTTTCAACAAGAGTAGAATTATTAATGTCTCCCTTATAAAAAATTCTGTCTGCTATAAATTCTTCTCTGCCTTTTATCAATGAATCCAGAATTACAGGAGTATGTCCAGCTTCAATCAAAGCTGTACATATAGTACTCCCAATATAACCTGCCCCACCTGTTACTAATACTTTCATCTTCATCACCTATACCTTATAATATTTATTCATTTTTAAAATTACTTATTAAAAATAAATTATATACTTCTCAGTAAGTTACATTTATAATTAATGAATATTGACATATAGAAATCAAAAAATAGTAATATATTCTCAATTAAGAATTTAGAATCATTTTTCAATATTTTCATGGCAAGATTTCTTATATTTTTATATAAATTAATTATTAAAACCTATATATCTGATTTTAATTAAAGTCCTTGTTTGCTCAACTAATTCTGTTGCTGAGTCTTTCAGATAATCTAGTAAAAATCCCTTTATTTGTTTCAATAAACAACGGCTGCCTACAGAAAACATTGTATTCTAAATTTTTAACATAATACTGAAGTCTTATGAATGCTGAAAATGCTGCTATAGCACCTCCAAACAAAAAGCCTAACCCATAATAATCTATTCCTGCATTTTTTGATAAAACTGTTAGAATAACGCTGAATGCAAAAAATATACATTCTGTAATCAGTGCACCCGCCTTATCATCAAAGTATAATAGAATAATTACTATACTCCTTTGTACTCCATAAAAATAATATCCAAAACATAAAATTCTAAATATATAACTCATATTTGAATCCATACCTACATATTGTAAGATTGTTACTCCAAAAACAGCGGCTATTATTGTAAAAAACAGCTGTACATTGCAGAGTTTTAATATTTCATTCATAAGTACATTAACCATATTTTTATGAGCCAGCTTAATATCCTTAAGTCTCCCTCCGCATAATATACAGTCAAAATAATCCCTGAACTTTATATAAAAGTTAGTTTCAAGGGATACTGTAAACATTACAAGCATCAATGTTATGGTCAGTGATGCATAAAAAGCTGGAACATCATACATGATACAAAATCTTATTTTTTCGAGAATACTTTCTGAATAGTCGCTTGTCCACATAATAAAATTATGTCCGTAAAGTCCCAATGTACCTATTACCCCAATAAATACCAATATTTTATATTTATCTACAGCCCCTAAAATTTTAAAAATATCTATATTATCTGCTGGATAAAACCCTTTTATTTCTATCATAAATATTGACAGAAGTATAAAATATCCTGACATATTTCCTAAAAGTGCTGACAATAATGGATTTATATCAAGTACCATAAGGGCTAATGCTAGTATTATTGCTAATGTAACTGCAATAAAAAATCCCTTTAATATATTCATATACTTCTTTATGGCTGATAAAAAAGTAAGCTGCATCCATGTGACCATAATTATATTGAACTGAGTAAATATAATTATCTTATAAAGCAGATTCAATTGAAGTTTATAAATAAAAATTCCTGCTGTTGTTCCTCCAAACAAAAGTACAAAAATTACCGAACTATAAAATGCTGATAATATATCATCATATCTCTTTTCATATATACAATCTGAAATATACCTGCTTACAAACATATTTATTGTATTTGAAAACAGCATTGAGAATATCATTGAATATGTAATTACAACAATAAATAGATGTTTTTCAAAATATGTTCCATTGAATTTACCTATAAGAGTCTTCAGCATTAACAGCATGAAAATGCATAAAAACATAGGACCTTCCGTAACTATTGCTGAAATCGAATATGCTTTTATATTATCTACATAACCATCATTATTTTTAAACAGTTTTCGCAGCTCAAATCCTACGCCTGCCATTATTCACTCACGCTCCTATATAATCGTCTATATCTGTCAAGGAAATCATCTTCCCTATAATATTTAACTGCTCTCTTATAGCCTATATCTCCCATAGCCCTCATAAGATTTCTGTCCTCTGCAAGCTTTACAACTGATCTTGCAATAAGATTAGGATTCATTACTGGTACTACAAACCCGCAGTGTCCAAAATCGTCTCCAAAGCCTTCTATTATTTCACGACATGAACCCACATCTGTAGCCACAACTGGTCTTTTTGCAGACATTGCTTCAAGGAGTACAAATGGCTGCCCCTCTGATACACTAGTTAATATAACTGTATCAAGCTTATACATCCATTCTTTTATATCAACTCTTCCTACAAATTCAATTCCTTCGCATCCAAGCTGATTTACAGTATCAAGACATTGCTGATAATATTCTGGATTTTCATCATAAGGACCTATTATGTAAAGTTTTGCATTACTTATTCTCTTCTTTACAATGTCAAAACTATATATTAATGTCTGTATATCCTTTATAGGTACAACTCTTACTATTGCTCCCAATACAAACTCATCTCTGTTAAGCTCTATCTCGGCAATATCTTTAAAACGCTGAAGATTTACTCCATTTGGTATTGTAACGCACTTGCTTTTATCAGCTCCAAGTTCAATTTGAGTCATTTTCGCCATTGAAAACAACGATGTAACTATATTTCCTGCTTCATATCCTCCTATAGAAAGACTTTTGAAGAAATTTATCCATGTTTCCTTAAAATAAGTATCAACCCAGTCAGCTTTTAATATTTCCTCTTCCCTCTCTCTTGTATATATTCCATGTTCAGTTACTATAAGAGGCTTTTTAGTATGGTGCTTAAATTTAGCACCTATAATTCCAGCATATCCAGTTGAAACACAATGATATATATCAGCTTCCGGAACCTTAGAATTTAATATTCCTATTATAGGGGTAAGCATGGACCTTATAACCCAGAATGTTTCAGTAAATGGTGTTTCTTCATATTTTTCTTCGCATATGTCTTTTATGATTTCAAGAAACTCCATACTGCTTAAGAAATCTACTGCATTAAAGTTATCATATTTTTTGAACATATCAAAAACACAATTCCAGTCAACTTTATATCCGCTGAGGAGATTTATAAACTGCTGCTTTTCATATTGAGTCAACTTATACTTTGCATCCTTATTTCCTTTTATTTTTTGAAATTCATCTAAAAAATGCTCATGAATTTGTTTCACATTCTCTGGTATATGGTATTTATACTTTCCTCTGTCTTTTTCTTCTGCACCAATTGAAAAAATCACAAATTCATGATCTGGCATACCTTTTATAAGCATCTGAATCCATGATGAAACTCCGCCAGCAACATAGGGATAGCATCCTTCTACAATCAAACAGATTCTCATTTTTATCCTCCTAATATAATCAAGCTGTAACAGTAACTAAAAAATTTATTTAACCAAAATCACAGCTTAAATATTTGTAAAATACAGTATATTTAATCGTATAGTATAGAATATTCTCTTTAATTCTATACTTACATATCCAAAATTTAGTTATTCTTTTCAAGTTTTATAGAAAACACTGGATCATTTACAGTGATCATATAATAATCCCCTTTTGCAATTCTGCTGATTGTACAGCTATCATCCATTGCTTTTGGTGTCTTTTCAGTTCTAAGATAGAAAAATGCTTGTCCATAAAAATCATTACATTTTCCTAAAATCCTATCTTCCTCATATTCAATCTTTATCTTTAAATCTTCAAAAATCTTCACACTTCTTGATGTATCTCGTGACTTTAGAGCTCTTAAATCTGGATATGTATTATATATGTCTTTTAAAATACCAGCGTAATTTTCAAGTAAATTATCCCACGTACTACCTCTTCCTCTCTCATCATTTAAAATATCATCAGGATGAATAAAATGTGAAAATACTCCATGAAGTCCTATTCCATTCAAATACTCAAAAATAGTTGAATCATCACGCCACATACCAGAAGTTATTCTAGGAAATTCCGTAATTCCATCTTCTGCTGTTTCAAAATCCTGAACATAAGCTCTTCCTTCACCTTCTTGAGCTGAATCATAATATAATCCTGATATTACTTTAAGGTCAGGTAGTGCATTTCTCAGTGCCTCTCTCCCCTGCTGACTTAAATAATTGGATGGTGGTACATATGAGTAAAATATACATCCTGGAAATAATTCTTCAGAATAATCTTTAAAACTTCTTAAGGCCTTCTCCATATCTTCTTGTGACTTCCAAGGTTTATATCCAACTTCATCTGGAAGATATCCCTCAGACACAAGGGACTGATGATTATATCCATGAAGTCCTATTTCAAAATTATTCTTCAGCAGGCTGTTTCCATAATACTGCATCATCTTATCGTCCTCAAATTCAAACTTTTCTGGATCAACAATATCGTTGTATGTTGAGATAAATAATCCTGTGTATGCAATATTATATTGTCTTGCAACCCTCTGCATATCAGGCCACCATATATCCCTATAAAATTCTTTTACAGTCCTATTATATGTGTTTGAAATAACATCACTATCACTATCGTATTGTGGTGATGGAAAGTCATCAATATATACAACTTTTGAATTAATTATTGGATACATAAAATCATCATTAAGTATTGATAACGCACCTGCTAAAACTCCTCCGTAATAATGCCCTCCAAGTCCACCGCCATTATAAAAGACTATGTTTCCAAGTCCCAAATTTCTCTGCCACATAATAGGTATTCCACTGTTTTTACCTGCTGACTCTATGTATATTCTGCTCTCCTTATCAAGTTTTACATCTAGACATGAATCAGTAAATGCATTGCTATCAATAAATTGTCTCCCTGAACTTCCTGGAATAACATCTTCAATAAATTTTAATCCTTCAATTTCCTTAAAAGTCCTTATGGAATCTATACCTACTCTTTTATATATTTCTTCAAAATCTTCACTTGTTTCTGAAGGAGTAATTCCCCAAAGAAGCTTTCCTCCATTTTCAACATAATCCAAAAGCCTATATAAATCTTTTCCTAAATTTAATTCAACATTGCTGACCATTAATATTACAGACTCATAATCCCTATAATCCTTTTTTAATGCATCCTGTATATCCACACTTTCTGAATTTATTTTCATATAATTAAGGTTTTTTAACATCCTATCCTTATATGATACAAGACTAGTGTCTTCTGAATCATATATCATCAATATCTTCTTTGATTCTGATTCTTCTAATTCAACCATACTCATAGAACTAACTGGATCTTCATTCATTATTACACTGCTTATATTATTAAAATACCTGTTAGCATCCGAATCCATGTATCCAAGCCTTTGTATCTGTATCAATGCTGCACATAAAATAACTAATATAAATATTGAAATTATTTTCTTTTCTACCTTCATTTTTTCTCCTAATCTTATATTTTAAACCTTTAAACAATAGTTAACTTAAAAATTCCACATACTTCAAAGATTCATATGTAAGACTGTTTTTCATATCTTCAATGCTTCTTAAAAATTCTTTTAAATTTTCCTTATCATAAGTCATAACATAATATTTCATATTACTTATAATCATATCTTCACTATCTGGATATAATCTCCTATATCTCTCACAAACAGACTTTGCATGCACATAATCACCAATCTTAAAATCCACACGCACTCTGTTTAAGAGATACTTTTCTTCTATAAAATCTGTTTCTAAAATGCTGTCAGAAAGCTTTTTATATTCTTCATAATATCTGTGAAGATTAATATCATCATAGACTCCACTAAAAATTATCTTTTCAAGAATATCCTCATAGTCTTCTATATTTTTCTTATCCTGTGGTTCTTCATCATATCTTTTCTTCATAGCAATTACTGAATCGCTGATTTTCTTCTGAGTTTCCATAATAACTGCTGATGCGTAATGAACAGTTTCAACATCTTCATTACCTAAAGCCTGCTTTAAACACCATAGATATTCAAGTACATCATCATCCTGCATAGTATCCATGATGAATTTTCTCCTCATCTTAAAATTATTTATATTAAGTACTTCTTCCATAGGTATTTTATTCAATTCATCTTGTTTGTTTATTGGATTAAGAAGCATCATATTTTCCTTTGTTTCTAATTCACCATGAATTATGTAATCCAAACTGCCATCATGCTTTGAATTTTCTTTCTTCTTTAATATTATAAGTAGCAAAGGACCTAAAACTGGTATAAAAATCATTAATACAAATTTAAATAACATTTCCTGCATATTAAATTTAAACTTTCGTACTGATAAAACACAAAGCATTACATACAAAAATACAATACATATAACTAACCAGTTCATACTAGTATTCCTCCACTTCAAGGTTAATTCCAGCATTGATAAATCGTTTTTTGATTATATCAATATGAGCATAATCAGTCTGCATAAATACTATGTAACAGTTATTTGATTCATCACATCCTGCAAAATCTGTGCTTCTTAATATTTTAGAAATTCTATCTGATAATTCTCCAATGTCATTACCACATTGATTGTGAGCCAAAGAAACTTTTGCCTTTATATAACTTAATTGAATATTCTCTTTTGCCTCTCTTACAATCTCAAGCTGTTCCCTGAAAGCTTGGGGCTTGTATATGTTCGTACCTTCTACATATTCAGAATCTTGAGACAGCACATTATATTTAAATGACTTAACTAGATTATCCTGTATAAGATTAATTATTATCTGAAATAAGTTCTGATAATATAAAGTATGTTTTTCAAAATCTACATTATATACCATAACCAAAGCTATAACTTCATTTCCATCAGCAATAGGGGCTGCATAAGTAGGATAATCGCTATCCAGATCTTTATTTATAAAGAATTTATTCTTTTCAACTACATCTTTTAACTTTGGTAGTTCATTTAAATTCAATGAACTTTTTAGCTTTCCTGACAAATTAATTGAATTAGCAATAAGACGACTAAAATTCATATTCTCAGAATTAACCATATATATACATACAGAATCATTTTCAAGAATATTTTCAATTATGCTTACTGCCTTAAAAAATATGAGCTTAGGATTAAAAGTATCTAATTCTTTAGCTATTTCATATATTCTGCCAAAACTGTTCTTAGAAGTTAAAATTTGCTTCTGAAGCTGCTCTTTAATTCCAATAAGGTCTTTATATGATCTATTTAGCTGCTTATAATCTTCCGAAAGCAGTTCATACTTTTCATTTGAAGATATAATATGCTCTTTTTTCTTATCAATGTTATATCCAACAACTGCACCCGCAAGAATGTACATTACAAAAGGCATCCATGAATCAATACTATAAACAAGATAAGTTATATCTATTCCAGAATTTTTAATATTCCAGATATATAGCATACAAGAAAGACAAATTGCTAAAATTCCCTGTCTAATTCCATACATACTTGCTACTGTCACTATAAATACTAGTTTAAAATCAATAAATCTAAAATCAGAATTATCTTTTGTACATTTAAGAATGACACATAATACGATAAACAGACCTATTGTCTCAAAATAACTCTTTATTTTTTGTTTACCATTAAAAATCATCATTTTTTAACCACCGTTCCATTATTTTTTATAATATATAGATTTTTTACATAATATTAGTATTATATCATAATTTTGTATAGATTAAAATAATATATGGTCATATTTTATATATTTATATTTATTTGTATTATTTTTTAATAATTTCCTTTTATAAAAGCATTTAATTGCAAAATCGAGTAGGAGGAAAATAATTATTTTATTTTCCGTCCTCTCACACCACCGTGCGTACCGGTCTGGTACACGGCGGTTCTTTAAGTTTTAATGAATTTTAATATAATGACGCGTTAGGCTTTTCAAGCCTAAATCGGTAAAGAATTGATTTGTAAGTGTAGTGTTTAATACTGCACTCTTAGCTATTCGCCAGTATCCTTTACGGGTATTGGCAAATTTTATTGCTTGATAATGTGTTAATCCTAATTTCTTAAGGTTTCGATATCTAGTTCGTACCCGTTTCCATTGTTTCCATATACACATTCTCAATCTTTGTCTTATCCATATATCTAGTTGCCCTAAGATTCCTTTACATTTTGCAACTCCATAATAATTAAGCCAACCTATATTTACTTGGTTAAGTTTATTTATTCTTTGTTCCAAAGGAATCGGTTTTGACCTACTTAAAATATCTTTTAGTTTTTCTTTATGTCTTTTCAATGATTGCTTAGATATGCTTGAATATGCTTTTCCAAACATTAGATTTAATGTAAACCCCAGAAATTTTCTTTTCCATGGTCTCTCAACTGCACTCTTATCTTTATTTACTTTCAGTTTCAATTTGCTTTCAATAAAGGTTGTTATATTGTTTATAACCCTTTCTCCAGCTCTTTTACTCTTCACATAGATATTACAATCGTCCGCATAGCGACAAAATCTGTGTCCACGTTTTTCTAATTCTTTATCTAGTTCATCTAACATTATATTAGATAATAATG
>JAEWQX010000157.1 GCA_023399035.1 Bacillota bacterium
GAAGCAACTTGGCTAGCAACTCTACCTAGTGGCTTACCAGCAGCATCAACAACATACCATTTTCTTTCGATTTCACTTGCTTTAGCAATGTATGATTTCATCTGTTTCCCTCCCTGAACTTACATTAATATTTACTTATCTAAAGTAAAATTGTTTATGTCAAGACCCGGGGCTAGTGGATCTTATATACATAAATGATTTAACAAACATACATTATTATAATACACGCTTACGGGCGTGTCAACAATTTTTTGACATTTAATAAAAAACTTTTTCTAAGACTAACCCATTAGGCGGAACCACCATTCCAGCACGTTTTCTATTACCTTCACGTATTATATCCTGTATATCTTCTGGCTTTAATTTTTTATTTCCAACCTTAATTAAGGTTCCTACTATTATTCTAACCATATTATACAAAAAACCATCAGCACTAACGAAAATTTTTATCTTTTCTCCCTTCTGCTCTATATGTAAATCGGTTATTGTACGTACTGTTGTCTTTATGGAACTTCCTGGTGACATAAACGCTTTAAAGTCATGTGTGCCAATAAAATACTTACATGCTTCTTTCATATCATCTATATCCAAATCATGCCTCCAATGATATACGTACTGATGACCAAAAGATACTCTTTCATATCTGTGAATTATGGTATATGAATAAGTCTTTCCCTTAGATGAATATCTGGCATGAAAGTCTTCTGAAACCTCTTCAGACTTGATTATAGACACGTCCTTTGGAAGACGTACATTTAATGCTTCCCTGAATTTATCCCCCGGAATCGTGCTGTTAGTGAAGAAATTTGCGACCATAGCCTTAGCATGAACCCCTGAATCAGTTCTTGAACTTCCATTAATAATAATTTCTTCACCTGTTGCTTTAAATATAGCTTCTTCGATTACCTGCTGTACAGTTCTGCCGTTAGGCTGCTTCTGCCATCCACAAAATTCACTTCCATCAAATTCAATAGTTAATTTTATATTCTTCATTTTATTCCTCTTACTAATTAAATTTAATACTTTACTTATATTTAATATTTAATCCTATTTTATACGTTATACAATTATAAACATATTCAGTATATTACAAATTCCTTAAAATAAAAATAATGATGCTGAAATTATTATACAAAATAAAAATTAAAGCATCATTATTTATAACTATAATATATAAACTTTATAATAACTTTAAACTAAAAATATCTTAGCTTAGTTATAATGTGATAGTTTATAATTTTTTAAATAATCTCATCTTAAAGAGCAAATC
This sequence comes from Bacillota bacterium, assembly GCA_023399035.1. Classification (GTDB taxonomy): domain Bacteria; phylum Bacillota; class Clostridia; order Clostridiales; family Clostridiaceae; genus Clostridium. Next base: position 1,271 of record JAEWQX010000157.1, read on the forward strand.
TTACTACAAATGACCATACTATTAATAATCCACATATAACAAATGCAATTGTATCTCTATATGTAAATTTTAATACTTTCATTCTTGTTCTGCCTGCTCCACCTCTATAGCCTCTTGCTTCCATAGCCATAGCAAGTTCATCAGCTCTTCTAAATGAACTTATGAATAATGGTACTAGCAACGGTACAAGACTTTTAGCCTTTTGTATTATTCCACCTGATTCAAAGTCAGCACCTCTGGCTTTCTGTGCCTTCATAATCTTATCAGTTTCATCTATAAGCGTTGGAATAAATCTTAATGCAATAGTCATCATCATTGCAAGTTCATGTGCAATTTCCTTACCAATAGGTCTTAAAAGTCTCTCAATTCCATCTGTCAATTCTATTGGAGATGTAGTTAATGTAAGTAATGATGTACCTATTATTAATAAAATTAATCTTATGGCCATAAATGCAGCAGTCTGCAGACCTTCAACATAAATAGATAGAAATCCAATCTTATATAATAATGTTTCAGGCGTACCTTTAATCATAAAAATATTTAAAACTGCTGTAAACACTACTAGAAGAAATATAGGCTTTAAACCATTAACAATAAATCTAAATGGAATCTTAGCAATACAAATCACTGCTAATAGAAATCCAACAACTACAGTATATCCTATGAATTTATTCACTATAAATAAACATACAATGAAGAATAGTGAAATCAATATTTTGGTTCTAGGATCTAATTTATGAATAAAAGATTCACCCGGTAGATATTGTCCTATTGTAATATCTTTTAACAAAACTATTTATCCCCCCTTGTACTATTTGAAGCAAAAATAGATAAAATTGCCTTTTTAGCCTCTTCGATAGTAAAAATACTATCAGAAATATCAAATCCTTTTGCTCTTAACGCTCTTATTAAATATGTTACCTGAGGCACTGCAAGACCTATGCTTTCAAGTTTATCAACTTCCTTGAATACTTCTGCAGGAGTACCTTGAAGTGCTACCTTTCCATGATTCATAACAATGACTCTCTTTGCAATATTAGCTACATCCTCCATACTATGACTTACAATTATTACAGTCATATTATAATCCTTATGTAACTTCTTAATCTGACCTAATATATCATCTCTTCCTTTAGGATCTAATCCTGCTGTTGGTTCATCAAGTATTAAAGTTGTAGGTTCCATTGCAATAACACCTGCAATTGCTACTCTTCTCTTTTGTCCTCCACTCAAATCAAACGGTGATCTGTCTTTATATTTTTCATAATCAAGACCTACCATTTCCATTGATTTTTTGACTCTTTCAGTAATTTCTTCTTCCGATAACCCTAAATTTCTTGGGCCGAATTCAATATCCTTTGCTATAGTTTCTTCAAAAATCTGATATTCAGGATACTGAAATACTAAACCAACTTTTTTTCTTATATCAGTTAATTTTACATTTTTATCTGTTATATCAACGCCATCTACAATAATTTTCCCACTGGATGCTTCAAGCAGTCCATTAAAATGCTGTATAAGTGTTGATTTCCCTGATCCAGTGTGTCCTATTAAAGCTACGAAATCACCATCTTTTATTTCTACAGATACGTTATCTAGTGCTACTTTCTCAAAAGGACTTTTAGGCATATAAATATGTGTTAAATTTTCTGTTTTAATTGACATAATTCATTCACCATCTCATCTACATTAAGTATTTTTTCGTTTATATCTAAACCAGCTTTTTTTAATTCATGAGCTAGTTCAGTCACTTGTGGAACATCTAAACCAATCTTTTTCATATGTTCTACCTGTGGGAATATCTCTCTAGGAGTACCTTCCATCATTAAATGACCACCATCAATAACTACAATCCTATCAGCCTGTGCAGCTTCATCCATGTAATGTGTTATAAGAACAACTGTTATTCCATGCTTTTCATTAAGCTCTTTAATAGTTCTCATTACTTCTTTTCTTCCTGATGGATCAAGCATTGCTGTAGGTTCATCAAATATGATACATTCTGGCTTGATTGCTAGAATACCAGCTATAGCAACTCTCTGTTTCTGTCCTCCAGATAAAAGATGAGGTGCGTGTCTTTTATATTCACTCATACCTACTTTTTCTAAACTTTCATCTACTCTTCTACGTATTTCTTTAGGTTCAATTCCTAAATTTTCAGGTCCAAAAGCAACGTCTTCTTCTACTATTGTGGCTACAAGCTGATTATCAGGATTCTGAAAAACCATTCCTGCTTTAGCTCTTATATCCCATACTTTTTCAGGATTTCTTGTATCAAGGCTATCAACTAGTACTGTTCCTTCTGTTGGAACTACTAATGCATTCATATGTTTAGCTATAGTTGATTTCCCAGATCCGTTATGTCCTAAAACAACTAAAAATTCACCTTTTTTCACCTGCAGGTTAATATTTTTAATTGCATATCTTTCTTCAGTTCTACCTTCTTCTGTATTTTTAATATATTTAAAAGATACATTTATGCATTGTATCATTGCATCCTTCATTACATAACCTCCATGGTTTATATACTAATTTATTATACAAATGTCTATACATTCTGTATAAATTTTCAATTAATAGTTTAATTATATACTAATTTCTTATATTTTCAATCAAAACTATATATTTTATTAAACTATAAAACACCTCTAGAATAAATTAGCAAACTGTTAAAGTATAAAATTATTAAATAGATTTAAATAAAAATGTATATACATAAGTATACATCAAATCTTGTATTAATTCTTGATTATAATCATATTAATTTATATTTTCTATAAAAATTTTAATACTATTCTATTAGTATAGCCTTCATATAACACAATAAATATATTTATATATACTAAAACAGGGATTAAGTTTCCTTAATCCCTTTAAGTATTATACTAATTCAAGTATTACTATTTCAGCTCCGTCCCCTCTTCTAGGACCTTTTTTAATTATTCTAGTGTATCCGCCGTTTCTTTCAGCGTACTTTGGAGCTACATTGTCGAATAAGTTTTTAACAACTAATTCTTCTTGAACGTAAGCTAACACTTGTCTTCTAGCGTGAAGATCTCCTCTCTTACCAAGAGTGATCATTTTTTCAGCTATAGATCTAGTTTCTTTAGCTCTTGTTTCAGTTGTTTCGATCTTACCATGTTTTAATAAGCTAGTAACAAGATTTCTTAGCATAGCTTTTCTTTGATCTGTAGGAAGACCTAATTTACGATAACCTGCCATGGATTTACCTCCTTACTCTTCACTTAACTTTAGGCATAAACCTAATTCTTTAAGCTTTCTTTCAACTTCTTCTAAAGATTTCTTTCCTAGATTTCTTACTTTCATCATATCGTCCATAGACTTAGTAGCAAGTTCTTGAACTGTATTGATTCCTGCTCTCTTTAAACAGTTATAAGATCTAACTGATAAATCAAGTTCTTCAACAGTCATTTCTAGGACTTTTTCTTTCTTATCTTCTTCTTTTTCTACCATTACTTCAATGTCATTAGTGTTATCTGTTAATGACATGAATAA
>JAEWQX010000208.1 GCA_023399035.1 Bacillota bacterium
GAGTAAGCCTGGTTCTTACGAAGTCAAGCTTTTCTAAGGGAAATACTTGTGCTTTATCTTGAAGTCTTCTAAAAGATGCACTAAAAAGAATTCGATCATAATCATTTTCAAACTCATCCCTACAATCAGAACCTTTTTTATTAGCCTTATAATCCCTTATTCTTTTTTTATTTAAAATTTTTTCCCATTTAAATTTACTCATAGTAACCTCACTAAAACATTAACTCTTATATTAGTTTTCCAATGAGTGTTTTTTCTTATACAAAAATAAAGATGCTGTATCAAAATATATTTTAATACAGCATCTTTACTTTTTCTAATTTATGAGAGTTCCACATACTATAGTTCTTGCATCATCATACTCATAACTGCAGGTATATAGTGTTATAATTTTTGAAAAATCACTATTTTCAACTTCTTTATTAAACATTGACTTTTCTTTTAAATAGTATATATACTCATAATATTCATCATCACTATTAAACTTATTTTTTATACTATTTTCATCTCCATTAACAATGAAAACTGAAAATATTTCATAAACGTATTCCTTATTATCCATTATAAGTTTTATAATCCCATCCTTAAAACTCTCTTCATTTTTAAAATAATTAATATTATTAAACATACTTCCATTTCTCATATTATGGCCATATAAAATTAAATTTTTATCATTAATGTTATTACTGCTATCTAAAAAAATTGTTCCACTTATACTTTCTTCCTTATAAAAATTATTATTTAAATAATACTCATTATCATCTCCCTGTACCACAGGATAATCTATTTCTGTATCAGGAATATTAATCCAGAAAATATAATCTTCATTTATATTTTTTATACTACTATCTTCATTACTTTTTTCTGACATATCACTTACTACAGGCTTAAAAAACATAATAGCTTCATGGTTTTTATTATCCTTATAATAGTTATATTCTTTTACTGCTACTTTGCTTAATGAAAATACTATTATAGCTATAAGAATTATATTTATTATTTTTTTAATATTTTTCATTATTTCACCACTTTATAACTTAATAATCTTGATGATATAAATGATACTAAAGGTACTGTTAGCACTATGGCAATACTACCTGATACCCCTTGCATTATTTCAATTCCTATTTCATACATATTTATAATTTGATTATACTTCATTGAATATGAATAATTTAATATAAGTGTATTAAGTGATCCTCCTGTAAAAGCTAAAATCAATGTATTAGACATAGTTCCCATCATATCTTTTCCCACATTAATTCCTGATTTAAAAAGTTCCTTTTTAGAAAGGTTAGGATTATGTTCATATATTTCATTAATAGTTGATGCTATAGACATACTCACATCCATTACAGCTCCTAAAGATGAAATTAATATTCCTGCAAAAAGAATGGATCCTACACTTAAATTTGTATTATTTGCAACAAATACAAGTTCTTCAACTTCCTTAACATTATATCCTGATATTTTAGCAAAATATCCAAATCCAGCTGCAAAAACTCCTGCTATAACTACTCCAATTACCGTTCCAACCATTGCTGATATTGTTTTTTTAGTAATTCCATCTATTAAATAAAGTGATACTAAAGTTACTAATATAACTACTATTACTGCTGATAAGAATGGCGAATATCCTTTGTATATCATAGGTAATAATAAATACATAATACATATAAATGTAAATATAAGACCTATAACTGATTTTAATCCTTTTTTTCCTCCAATAACCCAAAGCATTAATAAAAATAATCCTACAAATACATATATAATGGGAGCTCTATAATAACTGTAAACAGATACTACAGATACTTCATTGGATGTACTTATATTTACTATAACCTTCATATTTACTTTACAGTCTGCACCATAAAGATATCCTGAAAAACTTGTTCCCTCTAGTACTTCTCCTTTAAGCTCGCCACTTAGCATCTTAATTTTAACCTTCTGATATCCTATTCTTGATCCATCTTCTTGAAGATTATCTTCTATAATTTCAACAACCTTTCCCTTTTCATAGCTTATTCCTTGTTTATTAGTTAATTGAACTTTGTCAATTTTATTAAAAGAATATAAAAATATAAAAAATATAATTCCTAATAATAAAATTAGTACTCTTCTTATACCTGCTCTTTCATTAAGTAACTTTAATATCATTTTTATCTCCAATCTTCATATAATATTTAAATACAGGAATAAGAAATTCTTATCCCTGCATATAACTATCTATAAAATTAATTTTCTACTTTTACTCTTTCTCTTCTTTTTCTTACATTTAATACTACTAACAAAATGGAAGCTACTGCTGCACATACTACTAAATAACTTGTACTATTATCTCCAGTATTAACTTTATCAATTTTACTATTATTAGGTTTTGATGTTGTTATTGTATTTGTATTATTTTGATTGTTGTTTTCTCCATTACTACTATCAACTGTCGCTTCATTATTTTTAACAACTTTTGACTCAAATGCTTTTATTGCTAAAGTTAAATTTTCAACTGCTTCATCTATATCACTTTGACTGCTATCATCTGAAACTGATACTGCTTTAGCCTCTTCTATAGCTAATTGTAAATCTGTTTTTGCATTTTCAGGATACTCTCCATCTTCAGTTCCAATTATGGCTTCATTTACTATCTTTTCTGCTTCTTCAATTGTTTTATTTAATTCTTCAACATTTCCTTTTAATAATAAAGAGTTCATAGCTGTATTTAAATCTGTATATGCTTGTGATATTATATCAGAAGTTGCATCACCTTTACTGCATACTGCTACTGCATTTGTTAATGCTGCTTCAAAAACACTCCATGATGAAACTGTAAATTCATCTTTATTTTTCTCATTAGCTTTAGCTATTAAATCTTCTAAGTTTGACTTATCTAATGATTTTACTATTGTACAAGTTTCATCTATCTTTGTCATATCATCAGTTCTATATGTGCTTATTGTTAAACTTACTTCATCAACATTTATTGTAGAAAATGTTGGCACATCTTCTTGCCATCTGTTTGCAATATAAGCTTGTTGTCTTGGTACGTTATCATAATACTTACTTCCTGATGCAGAATTTGCTGTAATATAAAGTATTCCATCTGGATCAACTATCTTTCCTGATTGAATATCCAAATCTGTTACTACTGCATACTCATCTTCAATGCTCTTTAAATAGTTTAAATATTTTTCATCCTCCACTAAATTTTCATAACCACTTTCAAATTCAGCTTCAAAGAATTCATCATATTCATCCTCTGTTAAGAAAGTTCCCTCATCCAATGTTCCACCTTTTAATATTTTAGATCTTGCATAAGTATGATCATGACCTGTTAATACAATATCTATATCATTTTTTTCAAATATAGGAACTAAATTATATCTAAGTTCTACTATTTCTGGCTCATTTGAATGTTCACCTGATCCATATATATCTTGATGTAATGTTACAACCTTCCATGTTGCATCACTATGACTTGCTATCGCCTCATTTATTAATTGTTCATGTTCTGCTATATTAGTGTTATTCGTATTCAACATAATAAATAAAGTGTTTCCATAACTATAGTAGTAATCTCCTCCACCAACTGTAGAACCTAACTCACTGGCATTTGGATTATTAAAATGATATGAATAATTTCCACTAACAGCATCATGATTACCTAAAGTTGTTGCTACTGGTAATGACTTTAATGCTCTTGGACTTAAATATCCTGCATATTCTATTTCATTTTCTGTATATACTAAGGCTTCTTCTGTTGTTGCTTTTTTATTTCTTATAGAAACTTGGTCACCTGCTGAAATTATAAAACTTGCATCTGGCATAATACTTAAAGCCTTATTAATTGTATTATTCCAGTTAAAAGTATCATTTCTTACAGCTTTATCTTGTCCCATTTCTTTTGTTTCTCCAGAAGCTGTGTTATTTAATGATGAGCCTATTTGAGGATCTCCTACTAAAAAGAATCCAAAACTATCTGTACTTTGAGTTTTTATTTCTACTACTTCACTATAAGCTCCATTAGTTCCATAAGTATAATAATATGTAGTATTTTCCTCTAATCCACTTACGGATACCTTATTAGACAAATAGTCTGGAACTGCAGAAGATTGACTTCCTGTAAATTCAATAGCATCACTCATATCAGAACTTTTACTTATTTTTACTACTGGATTTTTTTCATCTGCTTTTGAGTACCATGCAAAGTTTAATTCAGTTGCACTTTTTCCTGGTGTTATTGAAAGCTGTGTCCAATCATTTTTTATACTTTCCCATTCCTCACACCAAGCTTCCCATCTTCCATTAAGTGCTGCTTCTGTTTTATTTGCTTCTGTCCATCCATCATTTTCAGCTGCAAATACATTTTGACCAAGTCCAGCTACCATCATTACTGTTAAAGCTGTTGCCGTTATTTTCTTACTTCTATTTATCACTTTATTTCCCCCTAAACACATAATATAAGTTTGTTATATTTTGTATTATATTATATTTTTTAGGTAAATATATATTTATTAAGAACTATTAACCTTAATTAACATCACCTTAACATAATATACTTTTTATTAACATAAAAAAAATGATGGTTACCCATCATTTTCTATCAATTTTTAATTGTAATTTTTCTATCCAGCCTTTTTTATATTTTAATGAAATATATCCTATAATAAACATTATAAATGCACCTAAACAATCAACAATTAAGTCTTTCATTGTATCTGTAAGTGCTACTCTACCTAAAAGTAATTCACCATTTTCCAAGGCAAACTTTTGCATATTAAGTCCTAATATTCCATCAAAAGTAAATTCGTATATTTCCCAAAAAACACCTAATGTTACTGCAAAGCAAAATGAAAAATCAACTACAAATAAAGGACTTAAATTCATTTGCACTTTTTCATTTTTATTTAATAATGTTACAAATAAGAACCCTAGTGCACCTAACATAGCGCCACTAAATGTATGCAATATTGTATCCCAATGAGGAACTTCATAATAAAAACTTTTAACTTCTCCTAAGTAAATAGCACAATATAAAAATATTGTATATAAAAACATCATACTTGATGGTATCTCTAACCTTAGCTTCTTTTTTTAGAAAACTAGGCATTAGCATTGCAACTACACCTAATATACATTGAACTAACATTAAAACATAGTCACTTTTCACACGAGTAAATGGCTCACCATCAATATTATTAACTGGAGCTAATATCATAGCTATTATAAGAAACACTATACTTGCTGATAATGAAAATAATACAAATATACTAAATATCTTTTGCCAGTTTATTTTTCTTTTATTCATTATTTCTCTCCTTCAAATATTATTTTACATAATGTTATAAAGCTTACACTATATAGTACCATAACTATTTAAAAGGTAAAAGCATCTAAATTACTATTTAGATGCTTTTACCTTTGTAATTTTCTTATTTATTAAAATATCTTTAATTAATAAGTTTTTCTAAATCATTAAAATAATTATATGTTTCTTCTTTAGTTTCAGCATTAATAAATATAAATTCTCCATTTACTTTAATTAATATATATGGAGATACATAATTATAGATATATAGCTTACATTTTCCATAACCCTCAACATTAAAATTACCTACTGAATATTCATCCATTCCTATTCCATTTGTTCTTACTTTTATCTTTATATTATCCACTAAATTAACTTCCTCAATATCATTTATATTAAATTCTACTCCATATAAAGGTGCATTAATTTTTAGAATTTTATTATCAATACTCATATTAAATCCATAAAACTCAAAAAAAAGAATCATCAATAATACAAGAATTAAACTAACTACTGCAAATATATTACCACCATATGTTATAAATTTTCCTTTTTTAGTTGCCAAATTATAAACAGATTTTGTTCCTATTCTAGGTTCTACAACTACTCTTGTATCATATGGATTTTTATAAAATACTCCATTGATTCAATAATCATCACTATCTACATATATAGGATTTTTTGCTCTAGAAATAAGCTTATTTTGTGCTTGTACTATTTTATTATTTCCATAAATCATACCAAAAGCCACTAATAAAACAGGCAAAATAATTGCTATTAAAACAAAACTTTCATTAGCTCTAGGCAATAGCATAAATAGATAAATTAAAGTATTAGTAATACTTTGAACCATTGCTAAAACAACATAAATTATACTCCAAGTTCTTTTATATATTCTATTACAAGCAATATTTATATCACTTTCATCACAATATACTATAGTTCTTCCTTTAACATAAGTCATATATATTATAAAAAGAATAATTGTGCCTGTAATTGCTGTTCCACTATATATTGCAGCTGTGCTAAATAATTCATTATTATTTATTTTATATAAAACTAAAGGTATAGTACCAATAACCATAGCTAAGGCAAACCACCATTTAGATACCGGCATTTTATCTTTTGCTTTAGTAAGCTCTGTATCAATATTTAACAATTGTTTATTAGGTAATAACCAATTATTATTTCTTTTAACTTCTTTTAATTTATTATTATATTTACAAATTATTTTATAATAAAGAAAATAAACAATTCCAAACCACAATAACCATCCTATCATTAATAATGCTGTATCTAAAAATATAAAAGGAATAAATACTACCAATGATATTAAGAATAATATTTTAATCTTTTTCATAAACTCTTTTGTTATACTAGTTACTTCAACATTTTTTAGCTCTAAGGGAGGAATCATTATTCCTAAAATAACATTTTTATTAGGCTTTGATGCCCCCTTTGCTTCATAATATAAAATTACTAAAACTATTAACGATGTAAATAACATTATAAAACTCATAATTATCTCCTACATCTTTCAATTTGTAAACCATTCATTGTATTATATATCGACTCGCACAGCTTCATAAAATCCTCTTTATTAATTCCTTTTACTCCTGATTCTGCTATAAGAATTTCAAGTTGGCTTTCTATTTTTTCTTTGAATTCTATTGAATTATCAAAAATAGGACTTACTCTTGCTCCATGCCTTCTATCTATTTCTATAAAACCTTCATTTTTTAATATGTTATAAGCTTTAGTTACAGTCATCATATTAATGCCTATATCCTCTGCCATCTGTCTTACTGTAGGAAGCTTTTCCCCTTTTTCTAAATCTCCTCGCCCTATTCCCATAACAATTTCATTTCTTAATTGAACATATATAGGCACATTGCTTGACATATCTAATTTTAAAATCATTTTTCACATCCCCTTTTGTATTATTGCTAACAATACAAAGTATACTTTATCCAAATTCATATTTCAACCAAAAATAACATAATATACAAGAAGGCTGCAACATAAAAGTTACAGCCTTTTAAATATATTGATCTAAATTAATTTTTTAACTACAACGTATCTTCTTAAACCACCATATTTTAACTTGTCCTTTTCAATTTTATAACCAAGCTCTAAAAAACTATTTAAACTATACTTATTATATGGTGAAACAGTAGCACATAATAATTTATCATTATTAGCTATTGATATTTTTTCTAGTTCATTACATATTTTCTTTTGTAATGAATTTCCTCTATATTCAGGGGCCACCACTGTTGATTCAATTTGTCCTACATCTAATAATTCCTCTTCATTAAGCTCTAAATCATAACCATAATTATTTTTTCTAATTCCTAGCTTTCCATATACCCCCATGGCTATAAGCTCATCATTTTCACTTTCATAGCAACCTATTATTTTACCAACTACTTTTATATATTCTAAAAACTCTTCTTTTTCTGAAGCTGCAAATAACTCCTTATTTTCCAATGCATCAATCACTGTTTTTTGAAGATTCATTATATCATCAATATCTTTTTCTTCTAAAAACTTAAATTTTCCCTTAACAATAATCCCATCTTTTCTTTTTATCTCTAGTTCATTTTTCATATTTATAACACTCCCCTAACCTTTGTACAATTTTTCATATTTGTTATTATATCACAATTATTATATGATTATTTATATATTAATTTATAAGAATATGTACATATGAATAATTTATTTAAGCACTCTCTAGATATAAGAAAATCTCAAGCAATGGTAGATATAGCTTCTATAATTAAAGAGAATATTAAATCTTGTGAAAATAATAAAAAGAATTGCGCTAACCGCAATTCTTTTCTTTTTTCATTGGTACAAAGTACACATTATCTTTTTGATTACTTAAGAATCCACCTATATTATAAACATCATTTAATAAATTCATACTTATTACTTCACTTGCTTCTCCACTTTTAATAAGTTCCCCATTTTTCATGACTATAATATTATCGCTATATGTTAAAGCTTGATTTATATCATGCAAGACCATTACTATAGTCAATCCCTCTTCTTCCTTTAATTCCTTTATAAGCTCCAACAATTCTATTTGATGATAAATATCTAAATATGTAGTAGGCTCATCTAAAAATAATATCTTACTTTTTTGAGCTAAAGCCATAGCTATAAAGACTCTTTGTCTTTCTCCACCTGACATACTCATGACTTCCTTATCTTTTAATGATTCTAGTCCTGTTGTCTCAATTGCCCACTTTACTATTTCTTCATCATCATGAGAATTCTTTGCAAAATATTTCTTATGTGGCATTCTACCATATGCTATAAGCTCTTTTACTGTTATGTCATCGGGCACAGTATTTTGCTGGTGTACAGTGGCAATTTCCTTAGCTATGTCTTTATATTTCATACTCTTAATATCTTTATCATTAATGATAATCTCTCCAGATGAAATCTTATTTAAACCACATAATAAACTTAATACTGTAGACTTTCCACTACCGTTTGGACCAAGTATGGTGGTAATTTTTCCTTTTTCAATATTAAAGCTTAAATCTTTAATAAATTCTTTCTTCTTATCATAACTGAAAGATAATTTATTTACTTTTATCATTTTAAGTCACTCCTTCTTAAAAGATATAAGAAAAATGGTGCTCCTATTATACAAGTAACTACTCCCACAGGTATTTCATATGGCTTCATGATAATTCTTCCCAGGGTATCTGCAAATAGCACTAAGAAAGCTCCTAAGATTCCACTACAAGGAATTAAATACTTATGATCAGATCCTACTATTATTCTACATATATGTGGAACAACCAATCCTACAAAGGAAATAACACCACCTATTGCCGTTGAG
>JAEWQX010000042.1 GCA_023399035.1 Bacillota bacterium
TTGGTATAACAGAAAAAGAATTCATAGCAGAATTGGTTATATGACTCCACAAGATTATGAAGATCTTATTACAAAATCTGCTTAAAAAGACTAAAAAAATGTGTCTACTATATTGACATAGGTCCAAATTAATAATATCTATAAATAATAATATCTATAAATTAATATTTAGAAGTTAAAGAATTCATCACTTATATCCTGTGGAGTAAATGAAATAATAATTAAATCAATATCTTTGGAATTTACAAAATCTAATATGTTCTTATCATAGTACCTTGGATCTATAAGATATGTGTCAGAGCATACATTAGAAAAAAACGCTGCAAAAGGTAATACAAATGAATCCTTTATAAAGAGAACTTTTATCCCATTCTTATTATTGTTATTGGTTATATGTACTTCTCCTTGATTTCCAAATAAATATGTATCATACTTATTTGCACTGAGTGCATATTCGTTTTTATAATTATTAATACTATACTGCGATAATAAAGCCTCTTCAAATCTTCCTTCTGTATTTATTTCGTAGTCTTTAGTTCTTGCATAAAATGAATACGAAGTTTCGAATTTAGGATAAATTAATGTGAAATCATCTACGCCATTATAGTATTTCCCACACTTTCTACCCATTGAACCCAGATAACTATTTTTATATTTTATGAAGTTATAATTATCTGTTTCCCTATAGAATCCACTTTCATCAATGTTCATATCATATCTACTATTCAATATTTCAATAAACTCTGTGAACTGATCAAATGCTGTCTCAATATTCCAGTGATGATCGGTTTTGTAAAATAAATCATTTGGATTCAATCCTCGCTCCAATATGTTTTCCCTTAGATCTATATAATCAATCTCTCTTTCTTTAAGGTCATAAAGATAATTGTCCGCTGTTTCATTTGCATAATTATATGGAATGCCTCTTTCAAATTTAGTTTTTCCTCTTATATATTTGTCCGGAGTCATAAGATATATTAGTTTTACTTTATTATTTATAATACCATCTTTAAAATCCTTTGTTTTAACGGCAAATTTCTCCGTTTCCTTTGGTTCAGATGCAAAATAAGTATAATGAAGTATATTATCTTTATCTTTTATAACCTCAAAGCCCCCCTCTTCTTTTTTTCCCATTAATTTTTGAAGAAAGCCATAGCTTTCGATAAATCTATATTTTTTATAGGTATTTTCGTTTATGGTTGTTTCAATAGATTTTATTCTATCTTGAATATAATCTAAATTTGCAATTAAGTTATCAGAACCTATATCACTTACCTTATTAGGATTATTAACACCAATTTCATCATATATATTAGCTTCTATCGTAGTTTCTTTACGTTTTCTTACTTCTAATGCTTCATTTTTTAAAGGTATCCAGGATGTAATTATATTCTGAATACAGAAAAATATAAGAATTATGACAAATATTATTGATGTAATAAATTTTTTAATCAGTAGTCTGTTCAAAATATATTCATCCTTTTCTATTTTTATAATTTCTTTCTTTGATCTTTTAGAAATTGAAATAAATAAATGGATTATATGTACCTTTTACAAGATACGAACTGCATATCATGAACAGCAATAATACTGCTAATGGATATGCACCCTCAATAATTATGTAATATGGCTTACTATTAATATTATCTATTAAAAATTTGTTCATCTTTCTTGCAACAGGAATTGAAAATATTGCTGCAGCTATGAAATATACTGCATATTCCTTTAAAAACATATAAGTATAATCACTCCAGAAACCTGTGCTTCTAAATCCAAACATACATGCAATATAATTACCTGCTTCCCTTAAGTTCGCAGCCCTGAAAATGACCCAGTTCAGATTTATAAAAAATAATGTATAAATATGTTTTATCACATTTGATATATTTAATTCTTCAAACTCTACATTCTTTTCTGCCACTACAAGAAGAAAATTAAAAAATCCCCATACAATAAATGTCCATTCTGCACCATGCCATACTCCAGTAAGAATCCATACTACCAAAAGGTTCCTGACTACTTTATCATAGCTATCCATTCTAGAACCTCCTAAAGGTATATATACATAATCTCTAAACCACCTGCTCAATGAGATATGCCATCTTCGCCAGAATTCATTTATCGATCTGCTTATATACGGATAATTGAAATTTTCTTCGAATTTAAATCCAAACATTAAACCTAATCCTATTGCCATATCAGAATATCCAGAGAAATCAAAGAAGATCTGAAAGGTGTACGCAATTGATCCGAGCCATGCTGCTGTAACTGAAAGATTCATATCAGCATTCATTTTAAAAACTGAATCAGCAATCACTGCCATCGTATTCGCTATGAGAACCTTCTTTGCAAGACCTATAATGAATCTACATGTTCCTACAGAAAAATACCTCCAGTTTTCCTTTCTACTTTTTATCTGCTCTGCAACTGAAGCATATCTTACTATTGGACCAGCGATAAGCTGTGGAAAAAAAGTAATATAAAGACCTACATAAAAAATATTTTTCTGCACTATACCTTCTTCTCTATATACATCTATAACATAAGATATAGCTTGAAAAGTAAAAAATGAAATTCCTATTGGCAATGCTATATTAGGAATATGTATATCATAGTGTACTATTTCATTAAAATTCCTTACTACGAACCCAAGATACTTAAAAACAAATAAAATGGAAATATTATATATACACATTAAGGTTATAGCAGTATATGACTTTTTTTTATCATTCCTGAATCTATCAATAATGAGTCCAAATATATAATTAATGCATATTGAAAGTATCATTATGAAAACAAATTTTACTTCTCCCCATGCATAAAAGAATAAACTTGATATGAGCAGAATTCCATTTTGCAGTCTTCTCGAAAATGAGCATATATAATATAGTAATAAAACTATCGGTAAAAAATAGAATAAGAAAACAATACTTGAAAATAGCACAATCTCACCTCCATATTTATTTAGTTAAGAGTTCACAAGTAAAAGATAACATTTTTTGATATAATACCAATATTTCCTTTGAATATAGTAATCAAAATAGTAATCAAAACAACAGTACTGTTTTCTCTTCTTTAAGTTTGCAATTATCAGCTTTCAACTGTTGCTGGTATCAATGCCTCAAGGTCTACATCCCAAGCTCCAGTATTTAAGTTATATATTCCAAAGTTAGATGCAAATTCCCAATAACCCCACGAAAAATTATAATCATCTGCTTCACTTCTCACTGATCTTATCCAGTCTTCTCTATATGGTTCTTTTGCCTTTTTATTTACACCAAACTCACCAAGAAATACTGGAATATTATTTTCTCTGGAGTACTTTTTTGCTATATCAAACCTATGAGTAATTGCTTCAACTTCTTCATCTGTTGCTGTCCATTTGATATTCTTAAAATCCTCATAACCTTCATGATATGGATCTCCCTGAAATGTAAATTTATTTGGTTCATAGTAATGAAATGTCAATATAAGATTTCTGTCCTTTGGGATGATTAAATCATAAAGTCTTTCAACTGAATAATAACTGTCTGGACCTATTATTATCTTTCTTCTTTTATCATTGTTTCTTATTGTATCAATACCTTCTTTTAGATAATCATTCCACAGAGCCCCTCTTAGGTTATCTTTTGGCTCATTTAGCAACTCAAAAACAAGCTTATCTGGATAACTTTTATATCTCAGACTCAGCTGATTCCATATGCTCAAAAACATATTCTTATATTCATCTGGTGATTCCATTATTTCATCAAAATGATGAAAATCAAGAATTAAAGTCAGATCTTCATTTAGTGCATAATCTATGTACGAGTCTATTTTTTTCATAAATTTTTCATCAAGAATGTATGTATTTTTATTTGCATAGTCAGAAAATCTCACTGGAAGCCGTACACTATCAAATCCTGCATTTTTAATAATGTCAAAGTATTCAATTTTCATAGTAAGATCCCAGGGTATATCTTTAGGTGCTTCAAGGGCATTCCCAATATTCATGCACTTATGAAATGATGTCTTTCTATTTAAATCAATTCTTCTTTCAAGTGCCCTATATGAAATTACACTTAACACAATTAAAATAAAAATAACTAATATTCTAACTATACTTATTCCCTTCTTCATATATATCTTCCCTTCATAAAAATGATGGTTCTTTAAAATTTACATATGTTATCCATAATTTTTAACTACCTAATTTTACTTTTCTTTCTCCAGTAGAAAAATAGTCCTCCAAATACTGCACATACTAAGACAAATACAATCCTCAATATTACTATGAATAATTTGTTTATAAATATATTGTCAGGTTCTAAAATTACATTCATATCTTCAGACTTCAATATCTGCATGCTTACTCCATCCTCATAATTCACTCCAGCTGTCCATGATCTATATCATCAAGTATTTCAAATGAAGTATTTGATGAATCTAAAATCTATTTTTTCACCACCTTTATATAGGCTTTAGTCATTATTCATATTTTCCTTTCTTTCCAGATAAATTATTCATATTTTAAATATTCAATAATTTAATACATAAAAAATCTACTTCATAATTTTACGCACAAAAATACAGTCCTACTTTATGATAGGAC
>JAEWQX010000054.1 GCA_023399035.1 Bacillota bacterium
AATAGACACTGTTGTCGGTGAAAAATCCAAAGATGACTGTGTTCTCCTAACTATTGTTGAGCGTAAAACTAGAAATGCTATTATTCATAAAATTGCATCTAAGACTGCTGAAGCAGTTACGGAAGCACTTAATACAATCCGTAATATATATGGTGATAAATTCAGTGATATTTTCAAGACTATAACAGGTGATAATGGGTCTGAATTCGCTGATTTATCAATATTAGAAGCAGAAACAGACACAAAAGTATATTTCACACATCCTTATTCATCATTTGAAAAGGGAACTAATGAACGTCATAATGGCTTAATCCGTCGTTTTATACCGAAGAGAAAACGCATATCAGATTATAGCTCAGATGACATTGCATATATAGAGGAATGGATGAATACTCTTCCAAGAAGAATACTTAACTACAAAACTCCAGAAGAGCTATTTGAAATACACTTAGATGAAATCTATGCAATATAAATAAATTCAAGCGTTTAAATCATAAATACAAAATAGTTCAATTTGTTATTGCAATTTATCATCTATAATTAATGTTTATCATGATAAAAAATAAAGACGAAGATATTTAAAACATCTTCGTCTTTGGTAAAATTTTATCATTTCATACTTTTTTTGTCAATGCATTTCTCATAAATGAAATTTATATCTCTCATCTATAAATCTAATAATTATTCAACTAAATATATGTAATTATTTTACTGGAAGCTGAACTATATTTCCATTTCTGCCGCAGCATTTCTTATATTTCTTTCCACTTCCACATGTACAAGGATCATTTCTTCCAACTACTTTGCTTGCAGTTTCACTTATAACAGTTGCCTTTGCATCATTAGTTGATATCCCCTTCAACCTCCATAATCTTATCTTATTTACAAATTTATTCATCATTTTTGAAGCAACAAATCTAATATCTTCATTATCAATATTTATAAGTTCAATCATCTTATCTACAGCTTCACATGGATTTAATTCCTGAACATCAAGTGCTAAATCTTCCATCATAGCAATTGTCATATCTTTGTCTACACTAAACATAGATGTAAATTCTTTATAGAATGACTTTCCTGCCTTACTGTTATAAACCCAGTTAGAGCCAGCCATTATTAATAATTCATCCTTTGATATAACTGCATATTCTTTTATATCTTCTTTCTTTATATCATTTAATACTTCTTCATAATTATCTATTTCATTATTTATAAAGTATCCGCTTTCTTCTCTGAATTCATTATAGTAATAAGATGATTCTCTAAGTAATTCTAATATATTTACATCAGTATTGTCTTTAAATTTCTCAAGCATTTGAACAGCGTCTTCAATTTTTAATATACCATATGCTTTGTTCATACCTCTGTATATATTTATTAACTCAGTGTTTCCCTTTATAGTACGTCTATATTCTATATCGTTTCTATCTTTGATAAGTTTTTGAACTACTTCAGGCATTAAGAACATTGATTCACCATTCTTAACTGTTGGGTATAATATACCTTGCTGTATGAAGTATGAACTCTTATCTGCTTCCTCTTCATTTATATCATCAAAATTCTTTACACCCTTATTATCTACATAGCTCTTTAATATTTTATACCTGTCTTCTTCAAATAATCCTATTCTCTTTTCTATTAATGGCTTATACTCTTCTATAAGCTTTTCTGCTAATTTATCTTTATTTAATCCTGAAATCCTAGTAACACCTAGGTTTCTTGCTATATTATATATTTCATCTTTTGATAAGCATTCTATTAATTCTTTTATATCAAATGAATAAGGTCTCTTGCTTAGCTTCTTTTCCATTTTAGCTGCAAGCTTATCTATTTCATCTTCTATATTTTTGCACTTTTCACATATCCATTTTTCAGTATCAGTATTGTAATAAATAGCATCTTCTCCGCATTTCGCACATTCGTGCTTTTCATTTTTCTTTTTGTTCATATCCATTTCTATAACATTTTCATTTAAATTTATATCTTTTTCTTTCAAGTAAATGTCTCCTTTATGGTTTATCTCTTCTATTAATTATTAATTACCTATTACTTAACAATTTAAAAGCTCTGAGAATCTTGATGATTTGCAGAGCCTACTAATACATTATTATATATGTTATATTAATTATTTTCAAATTCTAAAGCTATTCAATATAATTTAAAATTTTTTCCTTACTCTTAATTACAAGTTCATATCCATTTTGATATATTTCTTTAAGCTTATCTTTGTTTCTTTCAAACCTGGATATATCCATTTTTATTGTTGGTCTTATTATAATAGCATCTCCATTTTTCTCAAGTTCCTCACAAAACTTTATTTGTTCGTTATATTCACTGTATCTATTATTTAAAGCCTCTGCAAGCTTAGGATACTTATTTTTATACAACTTATATGTAAATTGATTGGCTTTTGACTGTTTCTTAATATATCCTTGATTTCTCGTAAGTACAATTATATTTTTCTTATTACCATCTGCTATAGATTTATTTATAGGTATTGAATCTTTAAGTCCTCCATCTGCATATAGTTTCCCCTTTATGTTAGCAAAAGGAAATGCCAATGGTATAGCACAACTTGCTCTTAAAATCATATTTTTATCATCGAGTGCATCTTTATCAAAATATTCAACTTCTCCACTTTCTATGTTGAACGCGCCAACAAGCATCTTTCCATCATACTTATAAAATGTATCGTAATCAAACATGCAGTATTTATTAGGTATTTCATCGAAAACAAAATCTAGATCCATTATAGATCTGCATCTTAATAAATTTCCATATCCTACATACCTTTTATGATCGATGAATCGCTCCATTATCTCAAGATTTCTTCCTTTTTGTTTTGATATATATGAATATGCATTTGTTGCTCCTGCTGATACACCAACAACGTATTTAAGATCTGCTCCTATATCTAATAACGCGTCAAGAACTCCTGCTGTAAAAAGCCCTCTGAATGCTCCACCTTCTAATACAAGACCTGTCATAATTTAACCTCCTTATTATATATCATTATAACTCACTCTAATATTTTAGTCATTTTATAGATATATATCCTTATATTTATAATTATTGTCCCTATTTGGAATTTTATTATATAATTATATTAATCTTTAACCGCAGGAGGAAATTATGAACACTATTATTGAAAAAGCTAAATCTACTCATAATTTAGCTGAGCATGAAATCTTAGAACTATTAAAAAATGAATCTATAAATGAAATTCTTTTTAATGCAGCAGATGAAATACGTGAAAAGTATCTAGGTAATGCTGTTCACTTAAGAGGATTAATAGAATTTACAAACATATGCAAAAGAAACTGCATGTACTGTGGCCTTAGAAGAGATAATAATAATTTAAAAAGATATAGATTAACTGAAAACGAAATATTTGATTTTGCTAAAAAGGCAGTCAACTACGGATATAAGACTATCGTACTTCAAGGAGGAGAAGATGATTACTTTACTACTGAAAGAATGGTCAATATCATTAAGAATATTAAAAGTCTTGGTGTAGCCCTTACTTTAAGTCTTGGTGAAAAGAGTTATGAGCAATACAAATCCTTTAAAGAAGCTGGTGCTGATAGATATCTCATAAGGATAGAAACTACTGATAAGAAACTTTATGAAGATATGGATCCTGGCATGAGCTTTGATGAAAGACTTACATGTTTAAGTAATCTTGGCGATTTAGGATATGAAGTTGGAAGTGGATCCCTTATAGGTCTCCCTGGCCAGACCCTAGAATCAATTGCAAAGGACATATTGTTCTTTAAAAAGATAAATGCTGATATGATTGGCATTGGTCCATTTATCCCAAATGAAGATACTCCATTGAAAGATGCACAAGGAGGGACACTCACTTTAGCTTTAAAAGTCATGGCCATAACAAGACTTCTTCTTCCTGATATAAATATTCCTGCAACTACTGCAATGGAATCTCTTGCTCCAAATGGGCGAGTAAAAGCACTTCAATGTGGTGCAAATGTAGTAATGCCTAATGTAACTGAAGGCGAATATAGAAAGCTTTACGCACTATATCCTGGAAAGATATGCACAGGAGACACGCCTTCACACTGCCGTGGATGTATTACAGGCAAAATCACAAACATAGGACGATCTATTTCTGATGGGTATGGTTTCAGAGGAAATAAAAATACTAATTCACATGCATCAAAGCACTGATACAATACAAAATTAAATAAATCATACATTATACTTATAAAAACTACTCTTATCAATTATAAGAGTAGTTTTTATATTAATGTCAGTATTTAATCTCTATACTTATAATTATCTCCAAACATATCTATAGGTATATTAAACTCTGGTATTCCCGCTACATATGGTGCTATTTCATATACCTGATAATAAATTACTATATTATCATTGCTTATGTAGTATCCTTGATTATCTGATATCCCCTTGAACTTATCTGCTGTTTCAAAGTATTTGTCTGGCTCCTTTGAAATCTGTTTTTTTATTTCATCATTTATTACTGATTTGTAATCATACCCCTTCTTAAATATCTCGTTAAGATTTAGTATCCTTTCAAGATTTTCATCAATTGTATATGAAGTTCTTGTAGTCAAACCATGTGCCCCTCCAAGAAATTCATAATAATCATTATAAAAACTTATTATATCTCTTCCATCTTTTGTAACAGTATATCTTGAATACACTTGAAACGGAAATGCTGGTTCTTCTGCATTTAAGTTCCCATAGTAATCTGTTGCCGTTTTTTCTGCCTCATTAAGTTTTGGCATTATATCGTTATTTATCTTTAAATTAATCTTATTAACGTTTTCTGCATTTTTTCCTCCCTGAAATTGAGGTAGTATTAAATCTTCCTTTAAGTATTTTAAATCTTTATTAATAGACTTTTCCACAATATTAACACTATTATCAGTATATAATTCACATGTCATATACGTATTTTGTTTATAACCTGTGCATAACACACTACCTATTATAAATATCCCTGCAACTGTTGTTAATAACTTCATTACATCACTCCCAATATATCTTGTTTTTCCGATATTTTAATATTAATATCCACATTTTTCACATATAAAAAATTGCTTATAAACAAATTTATAACAGTTTATCCACATGCTATTGTTGATAATGTTAATAAGTTGTACTATTTATTTAGTATGCTATATTTTTTAGATATTATTCTAGTCTAATATTTTTCATTATTTCTTTTTCTAAAACATATCATTTTATTGATAAAAATCTAACAATTCTCTATACTTATATATGTAATATTAAAAAGGGGTTTTAATTGTCATGAGTAAAAAAAATAAAATATTTAAATATATTAAATTAATTTTTTTAGTAGCAGTTGCCTTAATATTAATTTTCACTTTTACAATTAAGTATTTAAATAATAAATCCGCTAATATAAATACTAATCATTCATATAATACTTCTTCTGGATCTAATACTTTTTCTGAATCATTTGAAAATACTGATGAAGATAGATTCCAAAATATTGATTTAACATCAGAAGATATAGGTGTGCCTGTACTGTATTATCATTCAGTATCCCCAAATGCAGATAATGAAGTAACTATTACTCCTGAAATGCTTGAAAAACAGCTCACATATATTAATGACAATAATTATACAACCATTACCATGAAAGAACTTTATGATTATCTTAAGAATAATAAGCCTATTCCAGAAAAAAGTATTGTCATAACATTCGATGATGGATATATGAATAATTACACTGAAGCATTTCCAATATTAAAAGCTTTAAATATGAAAGCTACTATATTCTGTGTCGGAAATTCATTAGATGGATCTTATTATCTTTCTCACGAAGCTATTAAAGAAATGTCTGATTACGGAATTGATATAGAAAGCCATACTGTAAATCATGTGCATCTTGATACATTAAGTTACGATGAACAGCTTTTAGAAATGAAAAAGTCTAAGGAAATCCTAGAAAATATAACTGGAAAAGAAGTAAGTTCAATTGCTTATCCATTTGGTGATTACAATACGGATACCGTCAAAGCTGCTAAACAAGCTGGATACAGCCTAGGTTTTACAACTAATTTAGGTCTTTCTGATAGAAGTGATGATATATTTGAACTTGACAGAATATACATAAGTTCAAATTATGATATGAATACATTCAAAGATCTTATTAATAATACATCTAAATAATATATTTATTCCAAAATGATTCATACTTCTTAATTTACTACTTATATGCATATAGAAGAATCATGACGAATATATAAAAATACCATGCATGATATAAATTTCTCTATCATGCATGGTATTTTTTAAGTATTTCAATAATGAAGTTTCATAAAATTCTTATATTATTTCACTAAATTTAGTTATATCATTAAATATGGTTGCTATATATTAATCCCCCTATTCTTCAGGAACATATTCCGGCATTTTCTGCTGATTACCTGAATTATTTATAACTATTGGAATTTTATTTTCTGAAATAAACTTATTTGTCTTTGGAAGAGATCCATATTCCAGACTCTTACCTGATACTGTTATTAGTGTCTTCTTACTTGTATCGATCATCCCATTCTGGAATGCATATTCAAATATTGCTTCAATTGCATCATCTATAGTTTCATTATCAAGGGAAATACTTGATATTAATATCTTTCCCTTTTCCGTAGGTGAATATGCATATATTACCTTATTATATTTATTTATATGCATCTTTATATTGGAGCTTGTCTCAACTATAACTATACTTTTTGTCTTTCTATAATCAATTATCGTAGCACATCCAATCATCATCAATACTATCAAAGCAATTGCTATATGTATTTTATATTTTGATAAACTTGCACACTGCTTGCCGTCGCACAACTGTCCCACTTTAAATCTGCGTTCAGTTTTTATTTTTACGAATTCACCCATTGAAGTCATTATATATGCACTTTTCTTAAATGCTTTTATCACTATTCCTTTGTATATAGTATTTTTCTTCAGTGAATTTATGCTTTTAACTTTATCATCTTCTTTTAATTTAATCTTTAAAGTATCCTGTATTACTTTATAATCAGGATTTCTAAGAATCAGGTAATATGCAACTATATGGTCTTTCATATCCTCAATCTTTTCTCTGCTCATACGTACAGATTTACATAATTCTTTTATTGGAAGATCTCTCTTTCTATCCAACTTTTCACTTATCTTTTCATCTTCCATAATATAATAAGATATATTTAAAGATATGTTCCTCTTTTCTTCATTTAATGGATAATTAATCAAGTCCTTAAGTATAATATTATATGAGGACAGTTCTTGTAAAAATAAAGAAACCTGTTTACTTCTGTTATCATCTGCAGAGTTGCTTACCAATGTAATATTAGGTACAGAAGTAAATACATATTTATTTTTATTAAAAATTAAGCTATCCATATAGTTAACACCTCTTTAAACACTACTATCATTTTTATGTATTTTTCATACTATATTATTATAGCATAGAAATTTACACATATATAAAACTTTATATACTTAGTATTAATATAAAATCAATATGTAGGAGATTGGTGTATGAAAAAGAAAATTATATACGTAGATTTTACTAAAAAACGTCGAATCAACTTCTTTCACTTTACTTTTAATAAACTGATTAACTTTTTTACTCATAGAATAAATATCTCTAATACAGAAATGTCTAACATCAACAAAAACAATAAAGCTTTAGTTAATAAAATTTATTAACCATAGTAAATTTAAATATATTATGTAAATGTTTACTTATTGTTCCCAACTTATTTAATCCATTATATTATGATAAAATATATCTTAGTAACAATATAATGAGGTGATAAACATGAGAATTGGAATGGGATATGATGTTCATAAATTAGTTGAAGATAGAAAGCTGATAATTGGAGGAGTAGAAATTCCATTTGAAAAGGGCCTTTTAGGTCATTCTGATGCTGATGTCCTTCTTCACGCTATAATGGATTCACTGCTTGGAGCATGTGCCTTAGGAGATATCGGAAAACACTTTCCTGATACTGATCCAAAATACAAAGGAATTTCAAGTATAAAACTTCTTGAGGAAACAGGAATGCTTATATTACAAAAGGGATACTCTATAAACAATATTGATGCTACAATAATTGCACAAAAGCCTAAAATGAGCCCACATATTGAACTTATGAGAAAAAATATAGCTGCTGCACTTAATATTGATATTGATCAGATTAATATCAAAGCTACAACTGAAGAAGGTCTTGGATTTACAGGGGAAATGCTTGGAATATCTTCTCAAAGCATTGCTTCTGTCAACAGAAAATAAACTCGACTATCATCTCTTTTTTACATGAAAGAGAAATACTTATGAAAAAATATCCCTTAAGTATATTTCTATGCTTAAGGGATATTTTTATTATAATACTTCACTTAATTTCTTTAATAAGATTTCTCTAAATTTTTCTGCTTTAACTTTATCTTTTAATGTATTTTCACAGAGATTTTTCCATTCTTCTATCTTCATGCCTATCTTGTTTTCTAATTCATCCTCACTATTAGTCATTGTTGCAGATGAAACAACAAATTCGCCTACTTCTTCTGGTGATTTAAATAGCTTTATATATATAAATTCCCTATTATCACCCATCCATTTTTTATTGAATTCTCTTAGAAACTTTCTTAACTCTCTTTCAGCATCCTTAGATGGCATATCCCATAACTTTGAAAGAAATTGATAATCCTTTTTCATATTATCTGCAATTTCCTTTGTTATTTTCTTTGTTCTTTGGCCTTCTTCTATTATTCTTTCTACAGAAATACTAGGTATTTTCGTTATTAATTTATCTTTCCCATGTATCCATTTATAAAATGATTCTTGAAGAAATGAATATTGTAAATATCCAATCAAACTCCTTACATTTGGGAAGTACCCCCATATATTATTAATTCCATTACTTTTACTAAATATTAAAGTATGGAAATATAAACACTTTTCTGTAGGTGGTTTCTGCATAAACATATGCCCTCTAATAGTTTTATTTTCCCTGATAACGTTTTCCCAATAATCAAAAGAATTGTAGTTTTCCCTCATTATTATTCACCTTCCCTACACAATTTTAATATAATGTAATATAAATTATTATCCTTAACTTAATTATAAGGTATAAGCTACTCTATTTACAAGTTTGATTAACCTTATAATTTAACACTATTGTTCATCATTTAAATATATTACCCAATATACTTCTATTTTATAACTATTCTGTAAATTTATAATACAGGTTTAAAAATTGCTATTTTATTACTATTAAATTATAATAATAACATCGACATTCATTTACTTATCGTAATTTTAATTAAGAAAACCTAATTATAATAAAATTTAATATATTTAAGGATTAAAGTTAAATAGTACAGAATTCAAGGGGGATTAATAGTTGGCTTTATGTGAAATATGCAATGCCCAAGCTGATATACATCATATTGTTCATAGAAGTGAAGGCGGTTTTGATATAGAATTAAATTATAAATATTTATGCCCATACCATCATCGTGGTAAATATGGTCCTCATCACTGTGAAGAGGTAGACCTTAGGTACAAGCTCGACCTTCAAAATAAGCTTTATGAAATGCTTCCAAAAGAATACTATTATTTTAAGGAATTATCTTCAGAACTAAAAATTCCTAACAATACTTTAAAGAGGATTACTAGAAACCTTAAATTATATAAAGAAGGATATAGAAAAGCTGATATAATTTTTAAAATAATGGGTGAAAAATTCTATACAGAAGAAATGATAGTAAATTTAACACTGGATAATTTAATAAAAAATTTAGATGTATAAATATTTAAAATATATAAAACAAAGCACCATTTTTTATGGTGCTTTATTATTATTTGGAGCGGGAGACGGGACTCGAACCCGCAACGTCCACCTTGGGAAGGTGATACTCTGCCATTGAGTCACTTCCGCAAATCTAATAGCTCATATTTAATTAATCTATATTCATTACTTAATCTTTACTATAAAAAATGGTGCAGATGAAGGGAGTCGAACCCTTACACCGTTTGGCGCTAGATCCTAAGTCTAGTGCGTCTGCCAATTTCGCCACATCTGCATACCATTATTATACATCTACTAATTATAAAGTCAATATTTTTCGTTTTCACTTTTTCAACAGTTTTCCTCTATATTTTTTATCACTGCTTCACTTTCATCAAAATTTTTCAGTTTCTTTTTTGAAAAAATAAATTTATTACTTTTTTGTATTATATTATTGACACATAAAAAATCAATCATTATAATTGTAGTTATCATAAGATAACACGTTGATGAGGACAGTAAGCTAAAACCTTATTTTTCAGAGAGAGATTACATTGGTGCGAGTATTCTTAAATAAATTTAGACTGAAAACCACCTCTGAGTGGTCCTAATAAGACCCGTTATTATCACGTTACGATAATTTTAAGTGACCTGTTTTAAGGTATAATTAATTAATAACTGCTCTTACTATAAGTAAGATGCAATCTGTAATTTTTTATATTTTCAGGTAATTAGAGTGGAACCACGGATATTACTTCGTCTCTATATTTTAGAGATGAAGTTTTTTTATTTTTAATCCTATAACACTTTTAGTTTTACTAACATCATAAAATTATAATTAAAAAAATTATTATTTACTTATTTGAGAGGAGATTTAAAATGATTAAAGTTACTTTAAAAGACGGATCTGTTAAAGAATTTGAAGCAGGAATATCAGTTTTAGACATAGCTAAATCAATTAGTGAAGGTCTTGCTAGAAATGCTTTCTGTGGAATAATAAACGGAAAGGTTTGTGACCTTAGAACAATAGTTAATGAAGATGTAGAATTAAGCATATGTACATTTGACTCACAAGAAGGAAAAGATGCTGTAAGACATAGTATATCTCACGTTTTAGCTTATGCTGTAAAAAGATTATTCCCTGAAACTAAATTAGCAATCGGACCTTCTATTGCTAATGGATTCTACTATGATTTCGACAGAGATACTGCATTCACAACTGCTGATTTAGAAAAGCTTGAAGCAGAAATGAAGAAAATAATAAAAGAAAATCCTTCAATTGAAAGATTCGAACTTCCAAGAAATGAAGCTTTAGAATTAATGAAAGATGAGCCTTACAAAGTTGAATTAATAAATGACCTTCCTGAAGATGAAGTTATTTCATTCTACAAAATGGGAGACTTTACTGATCTTTGTGCAGGACCTCATGTTATGTCATTAAAGAACATAAAAGCTATCAAACTTACTAGAAGTGCTGGTGCTTACTGGAAAGGTAACGAAAAGAACAAGATGCTTACTAGAATCTATGGTACTGCATTCTTAAAGAAAACTGAACTTGATGAATTCTTAGAGGCTTTAGAAGAGGCTAAAAAGAGAGACCATAACAAATTAGGAAGAGAATTAAAATTATTTACTACTGACGAAAAAGTTGGTCAGGGTCTTCCATTATTAATGCCTAAGGGAGCAAAAATAGTTCAAATTCTTCAAAGATGGGTTGAAGATGAAGAAGAAAGAAGAGGCTATGTTTTAACTAAGACTCCATATATGGCTAAGAGCGATTTATATAAAGTTTCTGGTCACTGGGATCATTACAAAGATGGTATGTTTGTATTAGGAGACGAAGAAAAGGATGATGAAGTATTTGCTTTAAGACCTATGACTTGTCCATTCCAATACACTATATACAATGCAGAACAACACAGTTACAGAGATCTTCCTATAAGATATGCTGAAACTTCTACTTTATTCAGAAATGAAGCTTCAGGAGAAATGCACGGACTTATCAGAGTTAGACAATTTACATTATCTGATGGTCACTTAATTGTTACTCCAGAACAACTTGAAGATGAATTCAA
>JAEWQX010000070.1 GCA_023399035.1 Bacillota bacterium
ATGCACATCATGGAAGGGTATCTTCCAGCTAAATTCTGCATAGCATGGGGAGTTATTTCTATTCCATTCTTGATTGGAGGATTTTTATCAATCAAGAAAAGATTAAATCACGATAGAAAATCCATAACTATTTTAGCAATGGCAGGAGCCTTTATATTTGTAATTTCATCTCTTAAAATACCGTCAGTTACAGGAAGCTGCTCACATATGACTGGGACGGGCCTTGGAGCTATTTTATTTGGTCCTCTTTCTGTAAGCGTATTAGGAATAATAGTATTGATATTTCAGGCCATATTACTTGCACATGGAGGAATTACAACACTTGGAGCTAATACTTTCTCAATGGCTATAGCAGGGCCACTTTTATCATTTGGAATTTATAAATTATGTACTAAATTTAAGGTAAACAGAAAAGTCGGTGTATTTTTAGCTGCATCTTTAGGTGATTTATTTACTTACTGCATAACAAGTTTTCAGCTTGCAATGGCTTATCCATCAGCAGATGGAGGAGTAGCAGCTTCAGTAGTGAAATTTTTAGGGGTATTTGCACCTACACAGCTTCCACTAGCAATTATTGAAGGAATACTTACAGTTATAGTTATCATAGGACTTGAAACATATGCAAAATCTGAGCTTACAGGACTTGGCTTCTTAAAGGAGGAAAAGTAAAATGACTAAGAATAAGAAAACAGTTATCATATTATTAATTATTGCACTGGCAATTGCCATAATACCTCTTTTTGCATTAAAAGGTGCTGAGTTTGGAGGATCTGATGATGCAGGTAGCGTTATGGTTGAGGAAATACAGGGTGAAGAATATGAACCGTGGTTTACGCCTGTTATGGAAACACTAATAGACGGAGAACTTCCAGGTGAAATTGAAAGTCTTTTATTTTGTGTACAGACTGGTATAGGAGTAGGCATATTTGCATTTTTCATGGGAAGATTTGTTGAAAGAAAGAAATGGGAGAGCAAAGGGGAATAATACATTTTATAAATAACTGAAATTTCATACTTATTAATATGAGAAGTCTGCTGTAATTACTGATTATGGCAGACTATATTTATATTAACTGAAATTTATACTAAGGCCTAAATAGTTGAATATAACATTATTTTAAAATCCATAATACTTATGAATAGATTTATATCATTCTAAATCCTGATTAAGGTGGTATTTTATATGAGAAGATATTTAGAAAAACTTAAAAATATGCACATTGGAATAAGGGGTACATCACTAGCTTTTATTACAATAAGCAATACATGGATGATGAAAGATATTAATTATCTCACAGAATTGCACATTTCATGCTTTTATTCGGATTTGTGTTTTATACAATTCTGCTTCCAGTAGTATTATATATTGTATTCAAAAGTGAAATACTAGATGATATGAAGCTTTCAACAGTAGGGATTGTGTGCTCACCAGCACCTATTGGAATAGTAGGCATAGATACTTGGCGGTGCCATTTATTCCGATGATAATATGGATTAAATATAAGTAATGATAATGTTTAGATAAGGCCTGTTATGATATATAATATAGACACAGAATTATTTAAAATCAGGTATTATGGGTATGGTAAAAATATTGAGTTGCTGTTTGGGCAGATTTTCATCCAGTGCTATGGTAAGGAAAGTTAAAAATGAAATTATAGAAAATAATCTTCAGGACAAGATGCTTGTTGAATTTAATCCATTTTCAACTTCATACAAAATATTTAAAGATTATGATGTCATAATGGTATGTCCTCATACAAGATATGAAGTTGCTGGATTTCTAAAAAAGCATAATGAAGTTGATATTCCTATATATGTTCTTCCACCTAAAATGTATGGACAGATGAATGCAGAAGAATTATATATTGATGCAGTTGATATCATAAATGGTTACAAGGAATCAAAAATCAATCCATGGCATTTCCAAGGAGAAGATGAAATTATGATAGTAAAAAGATGTGGAAGCTATAGAAATTATAAAGGCTAATACAAAAGCACTATTGATAAATATAATATCAATAGTGCTTTTTATATCATAATGTTGAATAATAAGACAAGTATAGTCTTTGTATTGATGTTTATATAGTACTGTATGCGTGTTCATATAATACTGATTATATAATAACATTGAATAGTGAGGCAGTTAGAGTTCCACATAACAATCCAAGTAATGCACCGCAGATAACATCAGATACATAGTGTACTTTCAGGTATATCCTTGATAAACCTATCAAAGTTGAAATAAGTACAATTACGATGCTTATTTTACTGTCTATTGCAAGAAAAACAGCAGAAGCTGCAAATGAAGATGCTGTATGTCCGGAAGGAAATGAATATGTACTTGGAGTACCAATTATAAGCTGATCGCATATGTTCATTTTTACAAAAGGCCTTTTTCTCTTTACAATGTGTTTTATAAGCCCTTCTCCTAATATTGTTGTAATAAGGAGGGCACATATAAGAACGATTCCAGTTTTTCTTGATTCTTTCTTTAATATAAATAAAATAGACATGCTTATCCACAGCAATCCCAGATTACCTAAATAAGTAAAAAACTTCATGATATTATCAAGTGTCCTGCTGTGATAAAGTGAATTAATATATTTTGCTGCTTTTATATCATATTTCTCAATAATTTTAAACATATATTCTCCATAGACTGTTATTATTTTGTATTAATTTACGTGATGAATTTAATGATAATAATTTATTATAAAAAGAAAATAACTTTCATTTTATAAAATATACAAATAGTATATGTGATTATTTACATTTAAATTACTATCTAATACATTGTTAATAATTTAATATGTCTTTTCTGTGAATTTTATTATTTTCTCTATTATAGTATAAACAATAACTTGTGTATATATAATCTTATCAAAGATTATAATTATTGAGTATCATAAGTATTTCATTTAGTTTTTATATATTTTGAAAATAGAGTGCTAAAATACTTATTATTGTAATAATAACCTCACAACAAACTAGTTGTGAGGTTAAAATCAACCTTATTATCTAACAGAGCCAAATATTAAAGTATGTTAAAAAATGTTATACATCAGTATTTACTAAATTTAATTCTCTTACTATTATTTCCGCAACTTTTCCTGCAACCATTCCTGTAAATCTTATACATTGTTCTTTATGAGCGCCTGAACTCATATCAAATTCTCTTGTAAGAACACGGCAGCATAAGGAATTCTTTCCGTTGGATGATTTAAACCAGTCATGAAGTTCCTTTGAAAGTTCAAGGTTTTTTTCAACTTTTGGATCTCCTTGTCTTGTACGTCCAAAAAATAGTCCAAGAGCCATAACTCCTCCAGATATTGCTCCGCATATGCATTTTGAACGTCCTATCCCTACAGGAAAACCTGATGCCATAGATATGATTTCTTCTGGTATATCAAGTTCAAAATTAGAACGGATTGAACTTATAAGAGCTTCTGAACAGAAGAAACCTCCTCTGAATAGTTCTTCAGCATCATTAGCTACTTTTTTTATACTTATTTCTTGCTTAATATTCATAAAGTCCTCACTTTTATCTTTAGTTTATAGAATATACACTACATAGTTACATTATTAAATCATACATAAAGAAGATTATTTATTATGTATAATTAAAAGTATTTTTACTATGGTTCGTAAATTTGTCAAATTGAAACATATTTTACCATGAAATAAGAAAAAAATCAAGATAAATATGAACTTAATACGAACATAATTAAAAAATGTAAAGATAATATACCTATTATTTATCAGTGTGAAAGAGAAAGCTTTAATTAGAATAAATATAAAAAAATACATACTTATGTTATTATTTTGATTAAGATGTATTTTGTGTTAGAATATGTAAGACTGATAAAAATAAAAAAATATCTATTATAAAATTATTGATAATAAATTAAAAGATAAAAGGCATAGAAATAATTACTAAAAAATCATAGGAGTTTTAGTATATAGATTATTATATATAAACTAAAGTAAAGGAAGATGAGATATGCTTAAGAAAAGTAAAAAGGATTATACAATAGACATGTGTCATGGTCCAATATTGAAGAAAATGCTTATGTTCTCAATACCGCTTATGTGTTCAAGCGTTCTGCAGTTATTATTTAATGCAGCAGATATTGTAGTTGTAGGGCATTTTGCAGGAGATAATTCCCTTGCAGCAGTGGGATCGAACTCTGCATTGATAGGGCTTCTGACTAATTTATTTGTAGGGTTATCTATTGGTACTAATGTACTTGTTGCAAAATATTATGGAGGCAGCAGCCAAAAGAAGTTATTTAAAGCGGTTCATACATCCATTGTTTTAGGTATTATAAGCGGAATACTTCTTACATTTATAGGCGTGCTTGGAGCAAGAAGAATATTGATATGGATGCAGACTCCAGATGAAGTTTTAGATCTTGCAACTACATATTTAAGAATATATTTTCTTGGAATGATTGGAACTATGCTATATAATTTTGGAAGTGCAATTTTGAGGGCAGTAGGAGATACAAAGAGGCCTTTATACTATCTTTTTTGTGCTGGAATTGTTAATATAGTACTTAATTTATTTCTTGTTATCTTACTGAAATTAGATGTTGCTGGTGTTGCAATAGCAACAGTTATTTCTCAGTGCATATCAGCTTATCTTATTGTAAGGTGCCTGAGGCATGAAGATAGTGGAATCCATCTTAACATTCACAGACTTAATATGGATAAGGAAACTTTTATTCAGATACTTAAGATTGGTCTTCCTGCAGGATTTCAGGGTATTTTATTTTCACTTTCAAATGTAATAATACAGTCATCAATCAATTCATTTGGAGCAACTATGATGGCTGGAAATTCTGCAGCAGCCAACGTTGAACAGTTTGTATATTTTGCAATGAATGCATTTTATCAGTCTACAATATCATTTACAAGTCAGAACATGGGGGCTGAAAACTACAGCAGAATTAAGAAGATACTATTTACAGGTCAGCTATGTGTAATCTTTGTAGGAGTCGTATTTGGAAATCTCGTTTTATTTTTTGGACATACTCTCCTTAAAATGTATACCTCAAGTGAAGATGTAATACAGGCTGGTATGATAAGGTTAGGAATTGTATCACGTACTTATGCTCTCTGTGGAATAATGGATGTTATGGTTGGAGCGCTTAGGGGGATAGGATATTCAGTAATGCCTATGATAGTATCACTTATCGGGGCATGCGGGCTAAGGCTTGTTTGGCTTTCTACTATATTTAAAATGAACGGGTTCCATACAGTACAGATAGTATATGACTCATATCCTATTTCATGGATCATAACTATTATTGTGCATATAATATGTTTTACCTGGGCAATAGATAAGGTTATTAAAAAAAGTAAAAAAAATAGAAGCTTAAAAAAAGCTTCATAAGAGAAAACCTATGACATTTAATATGTCATAGGTTTTTCAGTAAGAAATTTAATTTCTGGAGATTAAGATGATCTGAAATGATTATTGTGGAATTAATACAGCGTCAATAACGTGAATAACTCCGTTTCTGCTGAATATATCAGCTATGATGATTTTTGAAGAGTTAATAAACACTGTATCATCTCTTACTGTTACAATGACGTTTTTATCATTTAACATTGGTAGTTCTTTACCATCTTATTTTTTGATATCTTTTGAATTTAAAGTACTCTTGCTTATGTGGTAAGAAAGAATATCTTTAAGATTATTTTTATTTTCTGCCTTTAAGAGCGTATCTAATTTACCACTTGGAAGATTTGAAAATGCTTCATCAGTAGGAGCGAATACTGTAAAAGGACCATCTTCCTTTAACTCTGTAGTCAAACCAGCTGCATCTAAAGCTGAAATTAATGTTTTAAAACGTCCATCATTCTGAATTGTCTCAATTATATCTTTTGATTTAGCTTTATCTGTAATTGTTTTAGTTCCATCTTTATTTTTAGAATCTTCTTTCTGAGCGTCTTCTAGTTTTGCTAAATTTTTATCATGACTTATTTTATCCATAATAGATTTAATTATTCAAATTGCCAGTAATGTATGAAAAAAGATAAATATAATTATAAGTTCATATAATGTATAATATATATTAAAGGGATAACATAAAAAAGCTTGCCTTGGAGTTAACTCCAAGTGGTAGGATTTAAACATGGAAACGATATTAAAATAAGAATAGGTAAAGTAGAAGTATGGTCAAGATTTATGACAATTTCAGAAGTAAGCACTAAATATGATACACTAATAATCAAGAACAGTCTTTAAACCTATGAATGAGCAGCAAATTGAAAATCGTATATGCAGTAGTAAAATATGATATAATAAGCAGGAAAAAACAATATATTGGGAAAATGTTTCGTTATATAAGTGATCAAAATAAGACTGGAGGAATATTTTTGCATAGAGAAATAATGATCAAGAAAAAAGGTGAAGACTGTGTAAGTGCAGTTATTAAATGTTTGGATATGAATTATTTAGATAAAATTCTGGAGCTTGAAAAAAGCATATATGATGATCTTGAAGACAAGAATTATTACAGCTGTTCTTCAAGGAAGGATTATTCTGAAATAATATTAAAAAAAGGGAAAGTAATAGGTTGTGTTGTTAAGGAAAGTGATGAACTTGTAGCAATGGGAGTATATGCTTCTCATGGAGATGATGAACACAATTATGGATATGACTTAAACGTAAA
This sequence comes from Bacillota bacterium, assembly GCA_023399035.1. Classification (GTDB taxonomy): domain Bacteria; phylum Bacillota; class Clostridia; order Clostridiales; family Clostridiaceae; genus Clostridium. Next base: position 6,684 of record JAEWQX010000070.1, read on the forward strand.
AGGTGAAGATCTTTTAAGGGTTGGACAGATTGAATCAACTGTTGTAAGTCCTGAATACAGGGGAAATGGTCTTCAGAATATAATATGTGATATTCTTGAAGGAATGTCCAAGCAAAATTGTGACAAGATGATAGCAGCCACAGTATATCCGGAAAATACATATAGCTTAAATACATTTAAAAAGCGAGGATATAAGGTTATGGCAGATAAATTAAAATATGGAGGTCTCAGAAGATATGTAATGATGAAAGAAATATAGGACCCTTCAGGAGTTTAAGGCAAAATTAAAATATATGTTATGGGCTGAAAGAGGATTATAAGAAGAAGTTATGTGTATATATGAGGTAGAGGATAAAAAAAGCATAGAAAAATTGTTTGAAGGATGGGAGGAAACATTAATATGGTCATGTCTCCAGGACTGCATGGGAACTGCTTATAGTGATGATATGAATAATCCCAGATCTGCAAAGATTATAATAGGAGATTTCTGCTTTTTTGCAGGTGAACCTCAAGAAGAACTTGCATTGCATAAGCCTGAAAGATTTGAATCAGATTTTCTCATTATGATTCCTGAAAATGATAAATGGGGAGAACTCATAGAAAAAACTTATGGCAGCAAAGCAAGGAAATATGAGAGATATGCAATCAAAAAAGAAAGAGATGTATTTGATAAAGAAAAGCTTCAGGATATTGTAAAGAATCTGAAAGCACCTTATGAAGTTAAAATGATTGATGAAAATATATACAATGCAATAAAGAACAGCGACTGGGCAGGAGATTTATGCTCCCAGTTTAAAGATTATAAGGATTATGAATTACGTGGGATTGGTGCAGCAGTTTTAAAAAACGGGAAAATTGTTTCAGGTGCATCTTCGTATACAGTATATAATGAAGGCATTGAAATTGAAATCGATACGAGAAAAGATGAAAGAAGAAAAGGCCTTGCATTGGTATGTGGTGCAAAGCTGATACTTGAATGTTTAAAAAGAAATTTATATCCAAGCTGGGATGCGCAAAATAAAGAATCTGTGTGCCTTGCAGAAAAGCTCGGGTATCATTTTGACAAATCATATACTGCATATGAAGTAATATTATGACCTGTAGTTATTGCCTAATCATATTAACTAATATAAGAGCAATATCTTATGAAATAATACTATGAGAGTTTTGGAAGAGATAATAAAAGAAAGAAGATCTTAAATAATATGTACCAGGATTTTAGTGAAAAATCAGATATGTGTGCAGATAATTGTTCTTAAAAAGGAATACTACAGTAAGGGAAAAATATTGTACTATTATATCTATAGATGAATCCATGTCTTAATTGACATGGATTTTTATATTTTAAAGTATATTTAATGCTTTTATTTGGAGATATTGATGTATACCTGGACAAAAAGATTAATAATTTACAAAACTATTGATAATGATTATCATTTATGATACAATAATTTTGTCAGAAAATTCAGAGTGCGGATATATGATAAAGGATATATTGAAAATTGTTATATAAAAGGTACTTATAAAATGACAAAAATAATTTATAGCTGAAAATGTCTTATGAAAAGTCATGAGCATGGAAGATATAAGTAAATTAGGAGGAATTATAAATGAAAGACCATTTAGAAATCGTAGACGTTGTTGCAAGACAAATTTTAGACTCAAGATGTTTCCCTACTGTTGAAGTAGAAATATATTTAGAAGATGGAACTATGGGAAGAGCTGCAGTACCATCAGGTGCATCTACAGGAATTTTTGAAGCTGTTGAATTAAGAGACGGAGACAAAGATTACTATCAAGGAAAGAGCGTATTAAAAGCAGTTAAAAATGTTAACGAAACTATTGCTGAAGAATTAATAGGATACAATGTATTTGACCAGACTGCAATTGATAAGATGCTTATAGAATTAGACGGAACTGATAACAAAGGTAAATTAGGAGCTAATGCAATCTTAGGAGTATCTCTTGCTGTTGCAAATGCTGCTGCTAATGCATTAAACATGCCTTTATACAGATACATAGGAGGAGTTAATGCAAAAGTATTACCAGTTCCTATGATGAATATTTTAAATGGTGGTTCACATGCTGATAACTCAGTAGATTTACAAGAATTCATGATAATGCCTGCAGGAGCTGATTCATTCAGCAATGCTTTAAGAATGTGTGCAGAAGTTTACCACACATTAAAGAAATTATTAAACGACAAGGGTTATGCTACTGGTATAGGTGATGAAGGTGGATTTGCTCCAGACTTAAAGAGCAACAAGGAAGCTTTAGATGTTATAATCGAAGCTATCGAAAAAGCTGGATACAAGCCAGGAGAAGAAATGTTCATTGCTATTGATGCTGCATCATCAGAATACTACAAAGATGGAAAATATGTTTTAGAACATGAAGGAAAGACTTTCACATCAGCTGAAATGGTTGATTTCTTTGAAGAATGGGTTAACGAATATCCAATCATCTCTATTGAAGATGGTATGGCTGAAGAGGACTGGGAAGGCTGGAAGCTTATGACTGAAAGACTTGGAAAGAAAGTTCAGCTTGTAGGTGATGATTTATTCGTTACTAACACTAAGAGATTAGAAACTGGTATCGAAAAGGGAGTTGCTAACTCAATCCTTATCAAGTTAAACCAAATCGGTACATTAACTGAAACTTTAAATGCTATAGAAATGGCTAACAGAGCCGGTTACACAGCCGTAGTTTCTCACAGATCTGGTGAAACAGAAGATACTACAATTGCTGATTTAGTTGTAGCTGTAAATGCTGGACAAATCAAGACTGGAGCTCCTGCGAGATCTGAAAGAGTTGCTAAGTATAACCAATTACTAAGAATTGAACAAGAACTTGAAAATGTTGCAGAATACAGAGGAAAGAAAGCATTCTTCAACATAAAATAATTAAATATATAGCTACATCTGAAAGAGGAATGGTAGGGATTTTTAAACCACATTCAAATCTGTGGATGAAGCAAAAAAGAAAAATATTTCTACTAATTCATAAATTACACTTGGTCATAATGATCAGGTGTAATTTTTTATATAAAACAATATTAAGAAAATAATATTCATTGAGAAAAGAATTACAGTAAGAACTACGGATAAGACTAAATAGGTTGTGATCAGAGAACTGTGGAAATTGTTATAAAATAATTATAAGATTATTGATAATTATTTTCAATAACATATTGACAAAGATAAGAAAATATTATATTATGTAATTGAGAATGATTTTCAATAATTCTATACTGTATTATACAGAAAAACAAAAAACCTCTTTGCACACACAAAGAAGTCATATATTTGTATAATAAAAATACCTATTTAAATATTCACAACTATATTTAAATAAACCTAACAATATGTATTGCGTAAATATTGTTAGAAAAAAGAAATCTTATTGTATAGTTCGCACACATTTCTATACAATAAGATTTTAATTTTATTGTGGGAAATTGTCAAGTAAATATTGATTTATTGTATTAAGAAGATATATCTGAAACTATGATATATCTTTTTTTATATATTTATATTTATAAATATAATGAATGTTAAATTAGAAAATGAAATTAACTGAAAAGTAATTGTCTATATTCAGTTAAGCTGATATGGAGTTGTATATTTTCAAGGGTAAAAATAGTTTTCTTGCAATTGGCAAAGGTTTGAAAAAATATAATCTAAAATATTGACAAAATGTAAAAAATAACATATTATATTATTCATAGTAAACACGTAGGAATACTATGAATAATAAAGGGGGGTATATTATGATTAAAAGTAATGAAGTAAATTCAGTTAAAAAATCTGAGTATGTGACAGCTGAAAAATTTAAGGCAAGCGATTTGCTGCATAAGGAGGACTGGCTTACTATCTGGGGCGGGTTTATAATTATATTTTTTGCGGCAGTTGGGGTGCTCACAGAAAAGTTTGCATTTAAAGGTGTAAAAATACCAACATGGGGAGGCGGTGATAATCCTGGAATACTCGGTATATTTACAAAAGATACTTTATCCGGAATCATATTCACATTTGCTGTTTTAGCAATTATATTTACTGCGGGAAAAAAACTTGAACAAAAGAGTTCTAAAAAATTCTTTATTGGTTTTATTGGAATATTTTTAATTACGACAGTAGTCAGAATTATATCAGCGCAGGTTACTTTAAATAAATATTTAGAATTTGCATTTTGGGCATTATTAATAGGCCTTATTATTGCTAATACAGTTAGGACACCAGAATGGCTAAAACCTGCGATTCAGACAGAATTTTATATTAAGACAGGTCTTGTTATTATGGGAGCAGAAGTATTATTTTCAAATATACAGAAGTTTGGATTATATGGACTTGGAATTGCATGGGGAGTTACGCCAGTAGTAATTATATTTATGTGGATTCTTGGTACAAAAATATTAAAAATAGAAAATAAGAGTCTTGTAATGACTCTGGCAGCTGCAACATCTGTTTGTGGTACTTCAGCAGCTATTGCAACAGCAGCATCATGTAAGGCAAAAAAGACAGATTTGACTTTTGCAGTTGGAATATCACTTATATTTACAGTTGTAATGATGGTTTCTATGCCTTTATTTATAAAGCTTATAGAAATGGATCCGATGATTGGAGGAGCATGGATTGGAGGAACTGTAGATTCAACAGGAGCAGTAGTATTGGCTGGACAGGCACTTGGAGATTTAGGAGGAACAGTAGCAGCACTTGTAAAAATGATTCAAAATATATTGATTGGGTTTATAGCTTTTGCAGTTGCAATTTTTTTTACTACTAAAGTTGATAAAACAAATCAGAATACTGTAGGAATAAGCGAAGTATGGAATAGGTTCCCTAAATTCATACTTGGTTTCATAGGTGCATCACTTATATTTTCATTTATTGTACAGCCTGTTGTAGGAACTGAGACAACTTCAGCAATTATAAGCAATTTAGGCCAGTTTAAAACATGGGCATTTGCGCTTGCATTTACAAGTATAGGATTGGAAACTAATTTTTCAGAATTAAAGGAGCAGTTTAAGGGAGGAAAGCCGCTTACATTATACATTGTGGGGCAGACTTTTAATTTAATTCTTACTTTGCTCGTTGTATGGCTGTTATTGAGCGGAAGAATATTCCCAGTACCAAACATATCTGTATAGGAAGTTATGTATAAAGGCTTCAAAATGCAAATAAGCATTTGCATTTTGAACTTTATAAGATTAAATTTAATTTGATTTTTTATATATCAGATCTAAATATTGGCGATATTTTAGAAAATAATCCAAGTTTTATGGGAGACGCAGACAACCCTATATATCTTAAGAATAAAATGAATTTAGAAGAAACAGGCCTTTCATGCTCATATTTATAAAATTAAGTAATGAAATAGAGGTGGCTTTATGGTCAAGTTTAATAAGAAAAAAATTATTTTAAAAATATCTATATTTGTTTTTATCATTGTGTGTGCTATCAATATATATATAATGAAAAACGATATTGGCCTTATTCAAGGTCTGAATTTCGGACCAGGACAATATTACTATACAGATATACCAAACTGGCAGAGGTATTTTGTTTATGAGCATTTTCACAGTAATGTTTCAATGATATTATTGATAATTTTATTTTTTATCTGGGGATATGCTATGTATAGATTATGGAGTTTTCTTGATAGAGTTATAAAGTAAATCAGTTTTTGTAAATATAAATGGACTATTATGATATAATGTTGAAGAACATTATATAAATAGTGATTACGAAGGAGAAAAATTTTCCGTGAGACATTAATACTAGGACTATTTGTAGGAGGACTAGCCTTATGCATAATTGGAGATTTTCAGATAATTTATGTATTGCTTTTTGGAATGATTTTATTTGGATTTTATGCGCTTAAATGTGGATATTCAAGAAAAGAAACAGCTGGTATGCTCCTCGAGGGAGTAAGTAAAATTAAGAATATTTTAATTATTTTCGGACTAATAGGGGCTCTGACAGCTGTCTGGAGAATAAGTGGTACAATACCTTTTATACTTTATTATTCTGTAGATCTTATAAAGCCTGAAATTTTCGTTCTATGTACCTTTTTACTCTGATGTCTTATGTCATCATTAATAGGTACATCAATGGGGACAGCAGGGACTATGGGTGTTATATGCATGATGATTTCCAACACATTAGGTATAAATCCATTAATTATAGGAGGGGCAGTACCAATTGAAACAATTGGAGCTGAAACAGGATGCCTTGTTTATGCATGCTACTTGTACATGCTTCCTGTGTGGAACTTTATTGTTGGCTTTAAACATAGGAGCAGAGAAGAGGTATACACTATAGCAGAGTAGATTTCAATGAAAAATAGTAAGTGGCAATAGATTACATAATGATAGATTTTTAGATAATATATTTATAATTAAGGAATATCAGAGAATTTGTGAAGCAAGTTTCAGATGTTCCTTTTTATTTTAAAGATTTTAATGCAAGGATGTACCATGTCTATTGAATTTATTAATAATTTCATAATGATAAATGCTTATATTATTAAAATGTTAAAAATACTACATATTCCCAAATATATAGATGTAGAGATGTTAAATATGTTATAATTAACCATAAATATTTCTTGGTTATTAATTAAATCAAAAAACCAATTAACAGATATTTATATGAGATTTAGAAAAATAGCAACAGATTAGTATGTACATAAAATTTTTAAGATAAGATTTAAGAAGAAAAGATAAATAATGTGCAACATAACATAGATTCTTGATTATATATTGATTTATTGTTATTAAAACAAAAGAATAAAGGTGTGGTTATCATAATATTTTATTTAATACAAACGAATTTTATAGATTTAGCAATAATTATTTTTTTATATATTTTCTTATTAACAAATACTACTATGGATAAAAAGACAGTAAGGATATTTATGATTTCAGCTTTAACAGTTAATGTACTTATTTTCGCAGATTCAACAGATTACTGGTGTTCTAAGCTGGATTATCCTACTGCACTTAGGTATTTTACATCAGCTACTGGATATTCTTTAAGGCCAGCACCTATTCTTATGCTGGCACTGGTTACGAAGCGATTTCCAAAAAGAAAATATAATTTACTCTATATTCCACTAATTATAAATATGGCAATAGCGTATACAAGCATATTTACAAAATGGATGTTTTATTTTGATGCTGAAAACCAGTTTCATAGAGGCATCATGGGAATGATGCCATTCATTGTGAGTGCTTTATATATGCTTATCTTAATTATCTGGTCTGTCCAGAAATATAGAATGGGTTATAAGAGGGAAGCATCAGTAATCTTTTTAATAGCTTTAATGTCAGTACTTTCGGTATGCATGGAAACATTTTTTAAGTTTAAGTTTATAATTAACGGAATAGGTGGAATTTCTATTGTATTTTATTATTTGTTCCTTCATACTCAGACGTACAAAAGAGATGCACTTACAAATGTATTAAACCGTCATTCATTTTATATGGATTCTCCAAGGTTTTCAAAAGGACCTATGGTTATTGTTTCAATAGATATAAATAATCTAAAAACCATAAATGACAATCAAGGGCATCACATGGGAGATAAAGCAATTATTACAGTAGCACAAAGTATAGAAAAACGCCTTATTTACGGATATAAGATGTATCGTATGGGTGGAGATGAATTTATGATTTTATGTCCTAAAGCTGATAAAAATGAAGTGAAGATCATGATGGAACTTATAGAATGTGATGTAAAATATAAAGGATATGAAATGGCATGGGGTATGTGCCAGTATTTAGAAGATATGAATTTTGAAAAGGCATGCTCTATTTCAGATGCCAGAATGTATGAACATAAAATAATGCTGAAAGGAAAGAATGCTGTAAGATAAGAAACAACATAAAATTGGATTAATATAAATCTTATTTTATATTGTTTTTTTTATAGATGTTATGATAAAAAGTACAAAATATAGAATATTTTATTATGAATTACAATAAAATGGAGCTAGATGCAATCTTGCAAAATCATTATTACTTGCTATAAGTGGAGGTGTTGATGAACTTAAGGGTGAACTTGTTGTTCTAGGAATAGAAAAGATTGATGATGAAGTCCTTGATTTTGATAAGGTTATGGAAAACTATAAGAAGGTTCTTGATTATGTTGCCAAGATTTATGTTGATGCAAACAATATAATCCACTTCATGCATGATAAATATGCTTATGAAGCAGTTCAAATGGCACTTCATGATACACAGGTTGGAAGATTAATGGCATTTGGTGTTGCTGGTCTTTCAGTAGCTAAGATGCCATGGAAGGATATCTGTAAGGATGGTGTATCTAATACATTCTCAATTGTTCCAGATGCACTTGGAAAAGATTTAACTCAGAGAACAGATAACCTTGTAAGCATACTTGATGGATATTTCACTCAGGGAGCATTCCACTTAAATGTTAATGTTATGAATAGAGAAACATTAATCGATGCTATGAATAACCCAGACAAGTATCCAACTCTTACAATCAGAGTTTCAGGATATGCTGTTAACTTCAGCAGATTAACAAGAGAACAGCAGGAAGAAGTTATTATGAGAACATTCCATGAAAGTATTTAATTTTGATATTCTTCTACAAGACTAAAATAAATAATCTAATATTATCGTAAATAATCATAATGTCAGATATACCTTTATAAGAGATAACATTTTTACATATCCTACAATGAGTGAAGCTTTAAATGACTTATTTTAATTAATATAGTATTGAAAGTGAGAGATAAAAAATCTAAAAAATCATCAGCTCAATCTTCAAGAAATAAAGATTGAGCTGATGATTTTTATAGAAGAAATTTAATAAACATATATGGTTTATATTATGCTAATCCAATA
>JAEWQX010000071.1 GCA_023399035.1 Bacillota bacterium
TTATACATAAAAATATGACTATTGAACAACAGGCAAAAGAAGTTGACAAGGTTAAGAGACAAGAAAATGGTGTAATTACAGATCCTATTTATTTATCAGAAGATCATCTTATACAAGATGCAGAAAACTTAATGGCTCAATATAGAATTTCAGGGGTTCCAGTAACTAAAGACGGTAAGTTAGTTGGAATAATCACAAACAGAGATATAATATTTGAAACAGATTTTCAAAAGAAAATTTCTGAAGTTATGACAAAAGAAAATTTAATAACTGCAAATGAAAAAACTACAGTTGAAGAAGCTAAAGAAATATTAAAGAAACATAAAATTGAAAAGCTACCTTTAGTAGATGAAGAAGGAAATTTAAAGGGACTTATAACAATGAAAGATATTGAAAAAGTAAAGAGGTTCCCAAATGCAGCTAAAGATGACAAGGGTAGATTATTATGTGGAGCAGGAGTAGGGGTTACTGCTAACATGATGGAAAGAATAGATGCTTTAGTAAAAGCTCAAGTTGATGTTATAGTTCTTGATACTGCACATGGTCATTCACAAGGTGTTTTAGAAGCAGTTAAAAAGATTAAGAAAGCATATCCAACACTTCAAGTTATTGCTGGTAATGTAGCAACTGCAGAAGCTGTAGAAGATTTAATTAAAGCTGGAGCAGATTGTGTTAAGGTAGGTATAGGACCTGGATCTATCTGTACTACAAGAGTAGTTGCAGGTGTAGGTGTGCCACAGTTAACAGCTGTTATGGATTGTGCAGAAATGGGAAGAAAATATGGAATCCCAGTAATTGCTGATGGTGGTCTTAAATATTCAGGAGATATAGTTAAAGCGTTAGCAGCTGGTGCATCTGTAGCAATGCTCGGATCATTATTTGCTGGATGTGAAGAAGCTCCAGGAGAAATGGAAATATACCAAGGAAGAAGCTATAAAGTTTACAGAGGTATGGGATCACTTGCTGCAATGGAAAGTGGATCTAAAGATAGATACTTCCAGGAAGGAAATAAGAAGTTAGTTCCTGAAGGAGTAGAAGGAAGAGTTGCTTATAAGGGACCAGTAGCAGATACTATATTCCAATTAATTGGTGGTATAAGATCTGGTATGGGATACTTAGGATCAAAAGACTTAGATACATTATATGAAAGTGCAAGATTTGTAATTCAAACTGGTGCAGGATTAAGAGAAAGTCATCCACATGACATCAATATTACAAAAGAAGCACCAAACTATAGCGTACAGCAATAACGAACGTTAAAAGATAAAAAAACATTAATATTAATAAAATGCCCGAAATTAATATTTTTTTGGTTGAAAAAAGCATGATTTTGGGCAATAATAGTATATATTAAGAACTTTTTAGGAGGAAACCATGAAAAAAGAATTAATTTTAGTTATTGATTTTGGTGGTCAATATAATCAATTAATAGCAAGAAGAGTAAGAGAATGTAATGTATATTGTGAAGTTCATCCTTATACTTTAAGTGTTGAAAAGATAAAGGAAATGAATCCAAAGGGAATCATATTTACAGGCGGACCTAACAGTGTATATGGCGAAGATTCTCCTCTATGTGATAAAGCTCTATTTGAAATAGGAGTGCCTATTCTTGGTATATGCTACGGTTCTCAACTTATGTCACACATGCTTGGCGGAAAAGTTGCTACAGCACCTGTAAGTGAGTATGGTAAGACAGAAGTTGATGTGAATACAGAGTCTAAGCTTTTTGAAGGTGTATCACCTAAAACAATATGCTGGATGAGTCACACTGACTACATAGAAAGAGCACCAGAAGGATTTAAGGTAATAGGTACTACTCCAGTCTGCCCAGTTGCAGCTATGGAATGTGCGGAAAAGAATTTATATTCAGTTCAATTCCATCCAGAAGTTATGCACACACAAGAAGGTACAAAGATGTTATCAAACTTTGTATACAATGTATGTGGATGTGCTGGAGATTGGAAGATGGATTCATTTGTTGAAAAGACAATTGAAGAAATTCGTGAAAAAGTTGGAAATGGGAAAGCTTTATGTGCACTATCAGGTGGAGTTGATTCATCAGTAGCAGCTGTATTACTTTCAAAAGCTATTGGAAAACAACTAACATGTGTATTCGTTGATCATGGTTTACTTCGTAAAAATGAAGGTGATGAAGTTGAAGCAGTATTTGGTCCAAATGGTAACTATGACTTAAACTTCATACGTGTAAATGCACAAGAAAGATTTTATGAAAAATTAGCTGGAGTAGAAGATCCGGAAACTAAAAGAAAAATAATCGGTGAAGAATTCATAAGAGTCTTTGAAGAAGAAGCTAAGAAAATCGGTGCTGTTGATTTCTTAGTACAAGGAACTATATATCCAGATGTAATTGAAAGCGGACTTGGTAAGTCAGCAGTAATTAAATCACATCATAATGTTGGAGGGCTTCCTGATTATGTTGATTTCAAAGAAATAATTGAACCTCTTAGATTATTATTTAAAGATGAAGTTAGAAAAGCTGGATTAGAACTTGGAATTCCTGAAAAATTAGTTTACAGACAGCCGTTCCCAGGTCCAGGACTTGGTATCCGTATAATTGGTGAAGTAACAGCTGAAAAGGTAAGAATAGTTCAAGATGCTGATGCAATTTATCGTGAAGAAATTGCAAACGCAGGAATTGACAAAGAAATCGGTCAATACTTTGCGGCTCTTACAAATATGCGTTCAGTAGGAGTTATGGGCGACGAAAGAACTTATGACTATGCTGTAGCTCTTAGAGCTGTAACTACAAGTGATTTCATGACTGCAGAAAGTGCTGATCTTCCATGGGAAGTACTTGGAAAAGTAACAACTAGAATAGTAAATGAAGTTAAAGGTGTTAACCGTGTATTCTATGACTGCACAGGAAAACCACCAGCAACAATTGAATTTGAGTAAAATAATGTGATATATTAATGCCGGAATACCTATGTTGTATAGATATTTCGGCATTAAATTTATATATAAAAATATGATTATAGACTATTACTTACTTTAAATTACAAAAATAGTGTAATTTAAAAAAATAATCTATTATTGAAGTAAAAGCTTGTGTTATAATACTTTCAGAATAATTTAAATAATATTTATGATTTGGTATAAAAACATTTTTTGGGGAGACTTACATGAGAAGTTATAAAGAGAAGAGAAAGAAAAAGATTAACAAGGTTTTATTAAATCAGAATACAAGTTTGAGATTGTTAGATAAAGTAATTATAATTACACTTATAGTTATCTTAAGCATAATAATGATAATGACTAATATCACAATAAAGCAGTCTAAAGCTAATCAAAAAAAATCTGTACAAGATTATATTGAAATATTTTCTGCAAAACAGAGAAATATATTTGAGAGTTATATAAATAATAAAATAGAAATTTTAAAGTATATTGCTTCTTTTTCTGAGATTTATGGAATGAATCAAATGGAACAAAAAAGATTTATTGAAGGAAGATCAGAATTAATAGGATTCGAACATATTTTTATTGTAGACAAAAATGGAGTAGGATATTACGTAGATGAGAATGTGTTTAGGAATCAGGAAAAAGAACCGTTTTTCAAAGATATAATGTCTAATGATATATTTATTACAAAACCTTTTATAACAGATAGGACTAATAACAATATAATTATGACATTGTGTATATCTTTATATAATGAAGATCATGAAAAGGTAGGAGTACTATGTGGAGCTATCAGTTTATTTGAGATACAGAAAACATTTTTTGAAACTGGCTTTGAAGTGAATGGTATATATTCTGTTGTAGATAGAAATGGATATTATATGTCAGATAATAATATGAAGTTAATTGAAAATAAAGTTTCAATTTTTAATATTAAAAACTCAGATGTATCTTTAATAAAGAGAGCATTAGATGAAAAAGTCACATTAATGGGAACAATCATTTTAGATGGAGGAGAATATCTGGCATGTGTATCTTATTTAGATATGTATGATTTGGCAATGATTATTGGATTGAAAACAGAGTATATATTAAAGGACTTAGATTCAATTGATAAATATAGACGCTATATTAATATTTTTAACTTATTATTAATTATATGTATTATAAGAATTATAGTGTCCATATATTTAAATAATAAGAAAATGCATACAGATATACTTACTAAATGTAGTAATAGAAGTGCAATTGAAACTCTTATTGAAAAATTAGATAATATTATAGAATATAAGATAAGTGTTGTTTATTTAGATTTAAATAAATTTAAGGAA